>NZ_CAWQOK010000067.1:0-33269 GCF_963896075.1 Proteus sp. G4415 | reverse complement strand
TACGTAAATTCTCTTAAGTGTAAATTCATAATCAGATTAGTATGTTATTTTAAAAAAAATTTTTTCCTATCCTATAAACACAATTTTATTGTCATTAATTTTTTTTGATTTTCATCAAAAATAAAACCTTATGATTATGATGGTTATTTAAAATTCTCTAAATTGATTACAGAGAAATTTAAAATTTTTGAATATAAATAAAATATTTATCGTCTATACTTTAATAAGTAACAACTCATTGAGTGAGATATTTTTATTTGGTTTTAATGGTTATCAATCAGATATCTTTTCTTTGACCATGACTCTCAATTTATTTAGGAGGCGATATGGAACAGAAAATAATTGTTATGGGGGCAGATCCTTCAGGTTATGAGCTTAAAAATGCCGTCAAATCTCATCTACAAGCAAAAAATTACACAATAAAAGATATTACCGAATCAGGGCCTATTGGTTATTGTGATGTTGGTGATAAAGTTGGCGCTATTATTTCAGAACATCCTGAATATATTGGTTTTGTTTTTTGTGGCACAGGGATGGGAGTAAGTATTAGTGCTAATAAACATAAAAATGTTTATTGCGGGGTTTGTGAGAGTGTTACCACTGCGCGTTTTTGTAAAGTGATTAATAATTGCAATATGCTAGCCATGGGGGGTTTACTGATTACTCCCTTTAAAGCCAATATGATGGTAGATGCTTATTTATCTGCAACCTTTACACAAGGGTTTTCTGAAGCGACCCCAGATGATTTACAATGTGGCTTACAGACCATGAAAGAGGTTGAAAAGCGCATTTATACCGACTAATCCCTTTTTTGTAAGCCTGCTTTTGCAGGCTTTTTCAATCATATCACTCTTTCCCACCACTTAAGTGTCAACGTCATAATTGTCGACACGTCATCAAGCAAATTAATTTTTATTTATAACATATTGATTTTTATTAAAAATAAAACATTACTGCTCTTGGCATGAAATATGCTTCATCTAGAGAAAAATTAACGACAGTCGTGAGCTGTTAAACGTTTTTCTCGGAGGATGTGGCGAATGAATCGCTTTGTTATTGCAGAGCCACAACGATGCATAGGGTGTAATACCTGTATGGCAGCTTGTTCGGAAGTACACCAAGCTGTGGGATTACAGGCGCATCCGCGTCTTACAGTGGTAAAAGTGGAGGATCAGACCGCCCCGATGCTTTGTCGGCATTGTGAGGATGCTCCTTGTGCTAGTGTGTGCCCAGTCAATGCCATTACTCATGAAGATAATATGATCTTTCTTAATGAGAGCTTGTGTATTGGCTGTAAGTTATGCGGTTTGGTATGTCCTTTTGGTGCGATTACACCATCAGGCAGTAAACCCGTTAACTTACCGGCTGTGTTTGACCATTTTGTGCCTGAAGAGATGCTGGCAGATGTGCCCGCAAGTCTTCCTACTACCAATCCATTCCTTGCATGGAATGCGGGTATTCGCGCAATAGCAGTGAAATGTGACTTGTGTGCTTTCTCAGATGAGGGGCCTGCTTGCGTAAAAGTCTGTCCGACAGATGCCTTACATCTAGTTGAAGAAGATAGCCTTGAAGAGCAGATGAAAGCGCGTCGTTTAGACTCTGTGATGGAACCTATGACAAGTCTTGATGATCTATCTACGTTGACACAGGAGCGCAAGTAATATGGAACCTCTTCAGTTACTGATGTGGTCAATCATCCTGTATGTTGTTGGTGGCGTTATTGCACTGTTTTTAAAGAAACAGGAAGGATTGGCAATCCTAATATCGGGGATCAGCGCAATCATCGGTGGTGTATTAGGTGTTTTAAGCGCATTACCGGTTATTTTAAATGGTGAAACAATCAGTTTTGCTATGGCTGGGCCATTTGATTTCGCCGCTTTTGTGGTGCGTATGGATATGCTTGGCGCCTTTATGGTGTTTGTCATTTCTTTACTCGTCACTGTTTGTGCGTTGTATTCACTCTCTTATGTTCAAGAATACAAAGGTCGCGGCGCATGGAGTATGGGATTTTTTATGAATCTCTTTATTGCTTCCATGGTAGGACTGATTGTTATGGATAATGCGTTTTACTTTATTATCCTATTTGAAATGATGTCGTTAGCATCTTGGTTCTTAGTCATCGCTGACCAAGATGACGAATCTATCCACGCCGGTTTACTCTACTTCTTTATCGCTCACGCAGGCTCTGTGCTAATCATGATAGCCTTCTTCTTAATGTGGCGTGAAAGCGGTAGCCTTGATTTTGATTCATTCCGTCAACTTTCTCTTTCCCCTGCAATGGCTTCTGTGGTGTTCTTACTGGGCTTCTTCGGATTTGGTGCCAAAGCCGGTATGTTGCCATTACACAGTTGGTTGCCAAAAGCGCACCCCGCAGCACCCTCTCACGCTTCAGCATTAATGTCTGGGGTGATGGTGAAAATTGGTATTTTTGGCATCATCAAAGTAGGCATTGATTTATTAGGTGCTTCACAAATGTGGTGGGGAATTGTCGTTCTCGCATTCGGTGCTGTCTCTTCTGTATTAGGGGTTATGTACGCATTAGCAGAGCACGATTTAAAACGTCTCCTTGCATGGCACACCGTTGAAAATATCGGCATCATCTTGATGGGCGTGGGAGTTGGCATGGTAGGTATGGCAACCGATCATCCAGTGATTGCCGCTCTCGGTCTGCTTGGTGCGTTATACCACTTATTAAATCACGCGGTATTTAAAGGATTATTGTTCTTAGGTGCCGGAGCCATTATTAATCAAATTCACACTCGTGATATGGATAAGATGGGTGGATTAGCCAAACTAATGCCTTACACTGCAACGGCATTCTTAATTGGTTGTATGGCAATTTCAGCATTACCGCCATTAAATGGTTTTGTGAGTGAGTGGTATACTTATCAATCACTATTTACGATGAGTTACGATGGTAACTTTGTCATGCGCTTAAGTGGTCCTATTGCCATTATTATGTTGGCAATTACCGGGGCATTAGCGGCCATGTGTTTCGTCAAAGTTTATGGCGTCAGTTTTTGCGGTGGCCCACGTAGTGAGCAAGCGACTAAAGCTAAAGAAGTACCGTTGCCAATGACCATTGCTATGGGGTTATTAGCACTTTTCTGTGTTGTATTAGGTGTGGGTGCGGCTTTTGTTGCGCCAATTATTGCCAATATTGCAATGTCACTTAGCGAAACCAGTGCATTAACAGTGACTCAAGGTGCGATATTAGTCCCTGATAGTGCATCACAAGCGATGTTCTCTCCTGCCTTAACATTTATTTTATTAATCGCCTTACCACTAATTCCATTCTTAATTTATCTCGGCTTAAAAGGTGGTCAACCTGCATTTCGCCGTAAAGGTAATCCATGGGCCTGTGGTTATGTCTGGGAAAAAGACATGGCGGTGTCTGCTGGGGGCTTTACTCAAGCACTACGTAGTATGTTTGCACCACTTTATCGCATGCGTAAACAGCTTGATCCATCACCTTGGCTTTCACGTGGCTTTAATAAAACACAGCGCGGTGCTGAAAAGGTCGAACCATTCTGGGATGAAAGCATTATTTATCCATTGGTTCGTGGTATCCAACGTTTTGCTAAACGTATCCAATGCCTACAAGGCGGCGATTTCAGACTCTATTGTCTGTACGTGGTGGCAGCGCTGGTCATCTTGCTTTTAGTTATCGCAGCGTAAGGAGAGGGAATGATGACTTTCCAAGAAACACCTTCGTTTATGATGGGAATATTCGCGGTTATTCAAGCACTCTTTCTGCTGGCGATAACCCCATTATGTACAGGTATTTCTCGCCAAATTCGTGCCAAGATGCATTCGCGTCAAGGTCCTGGTATTTGGCAGGATTACCGAGATATTTTTAAATTACTTAAACGTCAATCCGTAGCCCCTGAGCAATCCGGCGTGATCTTCCAAGTGATGCCTTATGTGTTATTAGGCAGTATGTTATTAGTGGCAATGGCATTGCCTGTCTTTACGGCAACCTCTTTGTTTGGCGGTGCAGCTGACTTAATTGCATTAATTTATCTGTTTGCGCTATTTCGTTTCTTTTTCTCTTTATCGGGTTTGGATTCAGGTAGTCCATTTGCGGGTATTGGGGCCAGCCGTGAACTGACATTGGGTGTATTAGTTGAGCCTATTTTAGTGCTTTCGTTGATTGTGGTGGCATTGATTGTGGGTTCAACCAATGTCGGCACTATCAGTGCGACACTCGCCCAAGGTTGGGTATCACCCACAGCTACACTTTTAGCCTTATTGGCTTGTGCTTTTGCGGCATTTATTGAAATGGGCAAAATGCCTTTTGACGTCGCGGAAGCAGAGCAAGAATTACAAGAAGGACCACTAACCGAGTACTCCGGCTCTGGTTTTGCCATGGTTAAACTGGGTATTGGTTTAAAACAAGTGGTGATTGCTGAGCTGTTCCTTGCCGTATTTATTCCTTTTGGCAAAGCGACTGAATTTACTTTTGTCGCGCTTCTTGTCGCCTTAGTGTTAATGGCCGTGAAATTGCTGGTCGTGTTTGTATTAGCGTCATTAGTTGAAAACAGTTTAGCGCGTGGTCGCTTCTTACTGACTCAGCATGTGACATGGTTAGGGTTCGGTGTTGCGGCACTGGCTTTTGTTTTCTATTTAACTGGTCTATAAGGAGCGATGATTGCAATGGAAAATATAGCTCTTGCGACCTTACTCATCCCATTTGCAGGGGCGTTAATTACGTCCATACTGCCAAATCGGATGGCGAAGTGGTTATGTACACTGTTCGCTTTATTAGCCACATTAGGTACTGTTGTTTTAGGTTGGCAGTTCCTCGCTGAAGGTAAAGTCGATACCACAATTACGCTAGTACAATATGGTGATGTTGCGCTATTTGGTTTTACCATTGATCGCGTCAGTACCTTAATTGCTTTTGCCGTTGTGTTCTTAGGATTACTCGTCAGTTTTTATTCAACGGGTTATCTCACTAACGGTAACCGTGAGCATCCTCATGATGGGACTCGTCGTTATTATGCTTTCCTGTTGATCTTTATTGGTGCTATGGCAGGTTTAGTACTGTCATCTACCATTTTAGGGCAACTGCTGTTTTTTGAAATTACCGGTGGTTGTTCTTGGGCATTAATTGGTTATTACCAATCAGAGAAGTCATTGCGTTCGGCAATGAAGGCATTGTTAATTACTCATGTTGCGTCAATCGGTCTGTATCTTGCAGCTGCAACCTTGTTTGTAAGTACGGGTTCGTTTGAACTAACTGCGATAGCAACATTAGATGAGCCAACAAAACTGATTGTCTTTGGCGGTATTCTGTTTGCTGCTTGGGGTAAATCAGCACAGCTTCCTTTACAAGCTTGGTTACCTGATGCAATGGAAGCACCAACACCTGTAAGTGCTTACTTACACGCTGCGTCAATGGTTAAAGTGGGTGTGTATATCTTTGCTCGTGCCATTATTTCAGCCGGTGATGTCCCTCATATCATTGGTTGGGTGGGGATCGCCATGGCGGTTATCACTCTGATTTATGGCTTTATGATGTATCTGCCACAAAAAGATATGAAACGTCTGTTAGCATGGTCAACCATTACACAGCTTTCTTATATCTTCCTCGCGTTATCTATCTCAATCTTTGGACCTCGTGAAGCCTTTAATGGTGGTGTGGCTTATATCTTTAACCACGCTTTTGCTAAAAGTTTGTTCTTCTTAGTCGCAGGTGCTCTGAGTTATAGCTGTGGTACTCGTATGTTACCGCGCTTAAAAGGGTTAATTAATAAATATCCATTGCTGGGTGTGGGCTTTTGTGTTGCTGCGTTAGCGATTGCAGGTGTACCACCACTCAATGGTTTCTTTAGTAAATTCCCTATCTTTGCAGCAGGCTTTGAATTATCGAGTGTGTTCTGGGTAATGACACCTATTATGGTTCTGGTACTGATTGAATCTGTTGCAAGTTTCACTTGGTTTATCTACTGGTTTGGCCGTGTGGTGCCAGGAGAACCAAGTAAAGAAGTTGCGCAAGGACAACCGGTTCCTATGGCAATGCAAATTGTGATTGGAATACTGATTATTATGTCTTTCGCATCCAGTGTTATTGCTGTGACTTGGCTAGGATAAGGGGATAAATCATGACTGGAGCACTTATTGTTAATAATTTAGCGGGGTTAATGATGATCACCTCGCTACTGGTGATAGGCGCAAGAAAGCCTATTGCTTCCTGTTGGTTTTATGCTCTGCAATCCTTTGTTTTGGTGATGATTTTTGTCACTTTAGCAAATACGCTAGATGCACATCAACTGACACTTTGGGCGATAACCGCCTTCTTTACCAAAGTTCTACTCGTTCCACTTATCTTAGGATTTGCCTTCCGCAAATTATCCGATCCGAGCGCCAATATCAGTGTCATTAAACCGGCATTATTGATGTTATTAGCCGCCGTGATTGTGATTTTATGTTGGTTTGTGGTTGAGCCAATTCAAATACCTATGGTGGCGGAATTGAAACCTGCATTAGCGGTCTCTTTAGGCCATTTTATGCTAGGTCTACTGTGTATTGTGACTCAACGAAATATCCTAAAACAAGCATTTGGTTATTGCTTAATGGAAAACGGCTCTCACTTAACACTCGCTTTATTAGCGTGGAGGGCACCAGAGTTGGTAGAAATTGGTATAGCAACGGATGCCATTTTTGCTGTGATTGTCATGGCAGTATTGGCGCGTAAGATTTACCGCACGCTCAACACACTGAACGTGGATCAACTGACCGCGCTGAAGGGGTGAGGAGATGAATCAAACAACCATGTTAACAATCTTAATGTTTGCACCGCTGGTATTTTCGATATTGGCATTTTTAAGCCCATTATTGAAAGCAGCGGCACGACCTATCGTTACAGGCATTCATACTATAGGTATTTTTATCTTAGTCATTGCCGCGTTAGGCACTGTTGCTGATGTGATGTCCCATGGCGAAATACTGGCAGCAGCGAAATGGGTTCATGTTGATAGTTTAGGGGCACTATTTCTAGCCATTTTAGGCATCATTGGTTTTTTAACCGGCCTGTATTCTATTGGTTATATGAATCATGAAGTGGATGAGGGCGAAATTTCTGTTCGTACTTTATGTAACTACTATGGTTTCTTCCACCTCTTCCTTTTCACCATGTTATTAGCGATCACCAGTAATAACTTGATCTTGATGTGGGCCGCTATTGAAGCCACAACATTAAGCTCTGCTTTCTTAGTAGGGATTTATGGTCAACGCTCTTCATTAGAAGCTGCATGGAAGTACATTATTATCTGTAGTGTCGGTGTCGCATTTGGTCTTTTTGGCACAATTTTAGTTTATGCCAATGCAGCAAGCTTTATGCCTGATCCTGATCAGGCCATCTTCTGGACAGAAGTGTTGAAATATACACATCAGTTAGATCCAACACTGATGCATTTAGCTTTTGTATTTATTTTGATCGGTTTCGGTACCAAAACCGGGTTATTCCCAATGCATGCATGGTTACCAGATGCTCACAGTGAAGCGCCAAGCCCTGTTAGTGCGCTGTTATCTGCGGTGTTATTAAACTGTGCGCTGTTAATCATTATTCGTTACTACATTATTATTGATGCAGCAATAGGCACTGAATTCACTCGTAACCTATTGCTAATCTTTGGCTTCCTCTCTGTTGCTATCGCCGCGTTCTTTATTCTGATCCAGCGCGATATGAAACGCTTATTAGCGTACTCCAGTGTGGAAAACATGGGGTTAATTGCAGTGGCTCTGGGTATTGGTGGCCCGATTGGGATTTTGGCGGCTTTATTCCACACGTTAAACCACAGCTTAGCAAAAGCATTGCTGTTCTGCGGCTCTGGTAACGTGTTACTGAAATACGGTACACGGGATCTAAATGTCGTGAAAGGCATGTTTAAAGTAATGCCATTAAGTGCTGCATTATTTGCTGGCGGTGCTTTGGCATTAGGGGGCATGCCACCATTTAATGTCTTTATCAGTGAATTTATGATTGTTGTTGCAGGCTTAGCAGCTAAGCATATGGGATTAACAATTCTATTATTATTGTTATTAACCGTAGTATTAGGTGGATTAGTTCGTATGGTAGCTAAAACGGTATTTGGTCCAAAACCGGATGTGGTTGCCAAAGGTGAATTAGGTCTGTTAACCACACTACCGATGATCATTTTGATTGCGCTTATGTTGTTAATGGGAACACATATTCCTAAGCCAGTCAGTGAGTTATTGGAGAACGCAGCCAATATCGTGATGAATATCGATGAGAGTGGATCACCAAATTATACATGGCCAACAACGTTAATCAGCAATCCATCAATATCGGTTCAGGAGAAGTAACGTGAGCTATCAAAATTATGTCAGTAGAAAAGAGGGAAACGAACTCGGTGCGGGTTATGTTGCTAAAGTTCGAGAAAAATTCCCATCAGCTATTCTTGATGAAGAGCGACAAACCGCTGATCAATTGACGATAACAGTTAAAACGGGATCACTGCCTGAAGTGGTGGAGTACCTATATTACGGTTTAGGAGGCTGGTTACCTGTTTTATTTGGTAACGATGAACGTAGTTTAAATGGTGATTATGCCGTCTATTACGCCTTATCGATGGAAGAGGGTGAAAAGTGCTGGATAGTCGTTAAAGCACACGTTAGTCCTATTACACTTGAATTTCCTTCTGTTACCCCGCGAGTTCCTGCAGCAGTATGGGGAGAGCGTGAAATTCGTGATATGTATGGTCTTATTCCTGTGGGATTACCGGATGAGCGTCGTTTAGTGCTTCCAGATGATTGGCCTGAAGATATGTATCCGTTACGTAAAGATGCCATGGATTATCGCCAACGTCCAACGCCAACCACAGAAACAGAAACTTATCCGTTTGTGAACGAAGGCAAACAAGATGCGCGTGTCGTTCCTATCGGCCCTATGCATATTACGTCTGATGAACCGGGACATTTCCGTTTATTTGTTGACGGTGAAAATATTGTTGATGCTGACTATCGCATGTTCTATGTACACCGTGGTATGGAAAAATTGGCAGAAACCCGTATGGGCTATAATGAAGTCACTTTCCTATCAGACCGTGTCTGTGGGATTTGTGGCTTTACACATAGCGTGGCATATACCACTTCTGTTGAAAATGCGTTAGGTATTGAAGTGCCTCGTCGCGCTCATACTATCCGTTCTATTTTATTAGAAGTTGAACGTCTACATAGTCATTTATTAAATATCGGTTTAGCAAGTCACTTTACCGGATTTGATACCGGTTTCATGCAATTCTTCCGTATTCGTGAAAAATCCATGCAGATTGCTGAAATGCTGACGGGAGCACGTAAAACCTACGGCTTAAACTTAATTGGTGGTATTCGTCGCGATATTTTAAAAGATCAACGTATTAAAACTATCCAATTAGTCAGAGAAATGCGCAAAGAAGTCACTGAATTAGTCGACATCTTACTTTCTGCGCCAAATATGGAACAGCGTACCGTTGGGGTCGGGATTTTAGATAAGAAAGTCGCGCGTGATTTCAGTCCGGTAGGCCCCATGATCAGAGCCAGTGGTTTTAAACGTGATGTACGCTTTGATCACCCATTTGCAGATTATGGCAACTTACCATTAACCCTATTTAGTTATGAAGGTGGGGATGTTTTCTCACGTGTGATGGTGCGTATTAAGGAAGTGCTTGATTCTATGGCAATGATTGAATATGCCTTAGATAATCTGCCGGAAGGACCGTTATTAACAGAAGGCTTTACCTACCAACCTTATAAATTTGCACTTGGTTTTACCGAAGCTCCACGAGGTGAAGATATTCACTGGAGTATGTTGGGTGATAATCAAAAATTATTCCGTTGGCGTTGTCGTGCGGCCACTTACGCTAACTGGCCAGTACTACGTTATATGTTACAAGGAAATACGGTTTCTGATGCACCATTAATTATCGGTAGCCTCGATCCTTGTTACTCCTGTACTGACAGGGTAACGCTTGTCGATGTGAAAAAACGTAAATCGAAAACAGTTTCTTATAAAGAAATTGAACGTTATAGCATCGAACGTAAAAATTCGCCGCTCAAGTGAGGGACTGAACGATGTTAAAATTGTTTAAAACCATTATCAAAACAGGCGATGCAACAACAAAATATCCTTTTAAACCATTAGAACTCCCTGATGGTTTTAGAGGAAAACCTGAGTACTCACCTGAGCAATGTATTGTTTGTGGGGCTTGTACTTCTGCATGTCCTGCGAATGCACTGACCATGGAAACCAACCTCGAAACGGGTGAACGTCACTGGCAGTTATTTATTGGTCGTTGTATTTATTGCGGCCGTTGTGAAGAAGTCTGCCCAACTCGGGCAATTGTATTATCAGATATGTTTGAAACGGCAGTCACACAAAAATCAGATCTTTATATTAAAGGTACATTTAAATTATTAAGCTGCCGTGAGTGTCATCAACCCTTTACACCTAGAAAATCTGTTGATTACGCTATGGCACTGCTGGTGCAATCGGGTTGGGATGCACAAACTGTTGAGGCAATGCGTCCACAATTTGAAACTTGCCCTGAGTGTAAACGTAAACATAACCTACTCTCTGATGGTCAAGAAAATATTAGTATGGGCAATGTCGGGAGTGTGAAAAAATGAGTCTACCAGAAATTCCCATCAATCATCATGTCAGCCAACCTATCACATTAAGTGATCAGGTGAAAAAGCTGAAAAAAACGTTATTGAAAGATATTCAACGTTCCGCGTATGTTTATCGTGTTGACTGTGGTGGTTGTAATGGTTGTGAGATTGAAATTTTCTCTGCAATTACACCTGTTTTTGATGCCGAGCGATTTGGTATCAAGGTGGTTGCTTCACCTCGCCATGCTGATATTTTGTTATTTACTGGTGCCGTAACACGCCAAATGCGTGTACCGGCATTACGTGCTTATGAATCAGCACCAGATCCCAAAATTTGTATCTCTTATGGCGCTTGTGGTTGTGGTGGTGGGATATTCCACGATCTCTATTGTGTATGGGGTGGGAGTGAAACCATCGTTCCTATTGATGTGTGGATCCCTGGTTGTCCTCCGACACCTGCAGCAACTATTTATGGTTTTGCTGTGGCATTAGGCTTATTAGATCAAAAACTAAAAGGTCAAAATCACACTGAAGTGGATAATGAGCAAGCGTCACTGTTACTGCCGTCGATCCCTCTTGATACTCGCGTAATGATAGAGCGTGAAGCTCGTCGTCTTGCTGGTTATTATCAAGGGCGACAAATTAGTGATCATTTCCTCACTTTACTTGATGGTGCCACAGTACAAGAAGTCAGTGGGCGTGTTGATGAATGGTTACGCCAAGCGAATGATCCTCGTTTAGCGGAAATTGTAAAACGACTGGTGCATTCATTAAACCAAGGAGGCGTTCATGTCTGATGACGCTAAAGTTTACTTTTGGTCATTAAGACAAAAGTTTGTTGATAGCGATGATGATATACCTGAGCAGGCGCAACAAGTGATGTACTACTCGTTGGCGATTGGTCATCACGTCGGCATGATTGACTGCTTAAAAACAGAGTTGGTTTGTCCTTTAGAAAAATATCAAGCATGGATTGATTTATTACCTGAGGGGGAAGCAAAACGAAAAATGCAAGGATTGCTAACTTTCGGTGAGATCAATATCAATTCTGAACATACTCACATGTTAGCTTTAGCTTTCGATCCTATTGCCAAAAGTGATGATCCACTTTTTAGTGAGTGGAGCCAAACGCTGATTAATTTATTAGGTGAAATTGTTATAGAGCCAGCGATTTATTTGATAGTAAAGAGAAAACCATGAGTGAAACAATGACAGCACCTAAGGTCGTATTAACGGTAGGAAATAGCATGATGGGGGATGATGGAGCCGGTCCTCTATTAGCGGACTTAATGGAAGCAAACCCGATTGATGGTTGGATGGTTATCAATGGGGGAAGTGCGCCAGAGAATGTTTCTTATCAAATAAGAGCATTACAACCGCAATGTGTTGTCATTGTTGATGCGGCTGATATTGGTTTAAAACCTGGTGAAATAAGGGTAATAGATCCTGATTATATTGCAGAAATGTTTATTATGAGCACCCATAACATGCCGTTAAATTTTCTGATAGATCAATTAAAGGACGATATCCCCGATATTACTTTCTTGGGGATCCAGCCCGATCTGGTGGGATTCTATTACCCAATGACCGAAGCGGTAAGAAACGCTGTTGATAAAGTTTATCAAGGCATTAAGTCTTGGCGAGTTGATTACTTTCCTGAGCTTGAAGTCTGTGATGAAGACGATATCGAAGAATAGAAAAATTAAAGTACAAAAAACATAAAGTATAAATAAGTATCCATAAGTAAAAAACATCCGTTCTGCGGATGTTTTATATTAATGAGTGATATAAGTGTCACAACCGCCAAAAAAAGACAGTTTTGTAACTTATATCACTCATGGATAAACAGTCATCTTGAGCCTATCTTTTTTAAAAAACGCACATCCTTAACCCTTTCTTCATCAGTATCAAGACAAAATTACTTATACTTAGCCTAACTAGTGAATTTTAGAGGCCTAATTGGCTCAAAAAGCGCACTTTTTGATTAATGTTAAGTGTAACATAGCAAGATTAGCTTCATATTAAGCTAACTATCTTTGCTACCCTTAATGCCCTTAAGCAAAAATGTTCACGACAAAATATTTCTGTCTTATTAAAAAAATAAAAGGTTCGGTATGTCCTCTTCTTTTCCCCAATTAAGTATTGTGGTGGCGGTTTTTAATGGTGAAAAATTTTTACCACAGTTTTTTAATTGTTTACATGCACAACAACTGGAAAACTGGGAACTTATTTTAGTTGATGATGGCTCTACTGATAACTCTCGTCAGATCTTAGATAAATGGGAAAAACACTTTCCCAATGTCACTATTTTAACACAAGAAAACCAAGGTGTTTCCGTTGCGCGTAATACAGGATTTGCTGTTGCAAAGGGGGAATACGTTGCTTTTCCTGATATTGATGATGTGATAGATAAACGCATGTATCCCCGATTACTTGAAATTGCCAAGGCCGATAATTTGGATGTGGCAACCTGTAATGGGAATTATGTTTATGATGATAAAAACCGACCAACACGCCCTATCTTTCCTTCAACGCGTTTAACAACCACAGAGGTATTAACCGGGCCTCAATGGCTTGAACGTGCTCTTGAATCGAAAAAGTTCTTACATGTTACATGGCTAAATATTTATCGACGTCAGTTTTTATTGGAGCATGGTTATTACTTTGAGCCGGGTTTGCATCACCAAGATATTCCTTGGACGACAGAAGTGTTATTAACGGCGAAACGGGTAAAATATATCGATGAGCGTTATTACGACTATTTTATTCATTCTGGCTCCGTGTCGCATACGACACCCGATGATCGTATTCATGTAAGAACAATTTATAACTATATGAAAATACTTGAGATGCTGGATGCTATTAATCAACGCCATGCTGAGATAGCAAAAACGATCAATGCTTGTTATTGGCAAATAGCCAAAGAAGGTTTAGGTATTATTCATTCTATTGATGCGATTAGTTCACCAGAAACCAAAAAACAGATAGTTAAGGTATTTTTTGAGCGGGGAATTTGGGCATTAATTTGGAAAAATGCGAAAGATTTTAGATTAAAATGGCGTTTAGGCCGGCGTTATTTTCGACTGAAAAAAATATTAGCAGAATAAATATAAAGGGGTGTAATAATTTGCACCCTTTATTTTTTCATTAATATACTTATCGTAAAATTAGGTTATTTCGTAAAAATAGCAATTTATTTTGTTATATGCTCACGATTAAGAATGAGCATAACCTATATAACTGATTTATTAGAAAAAAACTGTGCTCTATTTAAAATTTTGTCATATTGAATGCTATTGCTTGATGAAAGTTTATGTAAAATCAATAAAATGTTGGATATTATTCGAGTAATTCAAGAAAAGCTTTTATGATGCCAAGCAATTAATCCTTTTGTCTGCATCAATGTGCAGAACATCATAATAACAACAGTTAACTTATTTCTTTTCTGCCTCTTTCAAACAGATTGAGACTGATGATAAGTCGTATCTAAAAAATCGGAGAATATTTATGTCTATTCGGTTTAGTTGGCGAAAATCGTTTATTGCTTTATCCTGCTTAGCCGCACTTAGTGTTCCTGTTACTACTTCAGCACAAACCTTAAAATTAGCTATTGGTGAAGAGCCGACAGAAGGTTTTGATCCCATGTTAGGGTGGAGCCATGGTAGCTACTTACTGCTACACAGCCCATTATTAAAGCAAAATGCGGATCTGACTTGGTATAGCAATATGCTCAGTGATTATCAGCCTAGTGCAGAGGGCACAACATGGAAGCTGACGTTAAAACCAGATTTGAAATTTTCTGATGGTTCCCCTTTAACCGCAAAAGATGTTGCCTTTACCTATAACAATGCTGCGGCAAGTGGCGGTAAAGTGGATATGGGAAACTTTCTTTCTGCAACGGCAGATGATGATTTACATGTCACTATTGCTTTAAAAGCGCCTCAAAGTACTTTTGTTAATGTATTAGGCTCGCTAGGCATTGTTTCAGCTGATAAATATGATGAAAAAACCTATGCACAAAAGCCGATTGGTGCCGGTCCTTATCGTATGGTCAGTTTTCAACCGGGTCAGCAACTCATCGTTGAGGCAAACCCTTATTATGCGGGTAAGAAAAATGATTTCGAAAAGCTTATCTTTGTTTTTCTTGATGAAGATGCCGCTTTTGCTGCCGCTCAAAGTGGACAACTAGGGGTTGTTCGTATTCCTCCTGCCACCGCAGCCATTGCTAAAAATTTACCTAATGTAAAATTGTGGGAAAGAGCCAGTGTTGAAAATCGTGGTATTGTCTTTCCTATGGTGAAATCAGGTGAGAAAAATGCACAAGGGTATGATATCGGTAATGATATCACTGCAGATATCGCCATCCGTAAAGCGATTAACTATGCCCTTAACCGCCAATTACTGGCAGAGCAAGTATTAGATGGATATGCAGTTCCTGCTTATACCGGCGTAAAAGGATTACCTTGGGATCAAACCGAGGCCGCATTTAAAGACGGTGATATTGAAAAAGCTAAACAAATTCTTGATGATGCGGGTTGGAAACTCAATAAAAATGGCATTCGAGAAAAAGACGGTTTAGAAGCGAAATTGACACTCTGGTACACCAGTGGTGATGCAACTCGTCGTGATTTAGCAGAATCAATTCGTGCGTTAGTGCAACCTCTTGGCATTCAAATGGATCTTAAGTCAGGAAGCTGGGATACCGTAGAGCGTTATATGCACTCAAACCCGACTTTGTTTGGTTGGGGAAGTCTTGATCCGATGGAGCTCTATCATCACTATAGTATGAATGCCGCAGGTGTGGGTTACTATAATCCTGGGTATTATAAAAATCCTGCCGTTGAAAAACATTTACAAGCAGCATTAGATGCACCGACATGGCAACAAGCGGTCCCACATTGGCAAGCGGTAGAGTGGGATGGTAAAAATGGCGTCGGTATCAAAGGTGATGCTGCTTGGGCTTGGTTAATGAATATTCAGCATACTTACTTAACCGATCCTTGTGTTGATTTAGGCACTGGCGCTCCGGAAATTCACGGTTCATGGTCATTATTAAATAGCGTAGATACTTGGAAGTGGACTTGTCAGTAATACGTCAAACAGTAGGATTTTTCCTGCGATTATTATGCCTGCTGCTGGTAACAACAGCAGGTGTTTTTATTTTATTAAGTTTTTCGCCGATTGATCCGATCAAGGCCTATATCGGTAGTGATTTGCTAAACGTTCCGCCTGAGCAGTATCCGCTGATAGCGGCTCGCTGGGGGATGGATCAGCCACTATGGATGCGTTTTTGGCTCTGGTTTAGCCAGATAATCCAAGGTGATTTTGGTTATTCCATGCTCTATAACATGCCGGTTATTGATGTTATTCGCCAACGGGCAGGGCCTTCGTTTATCCTGCTTTTTTCTGCGTGGCTATTTTCAGGTGTAATAGGGGTGTTAATGGGGTTAGTGGCAGGACGATATCTTAATCGTTGGCCTGATAGGATCATCTCAACCCTCTCTTATTTGCTGGCCTCATTACCGACTTTTTGGGTTGGATTGCTGTTGTTATCGCTGTTTTCGGTAACGTTACACTGGGCACCCATTTGCTGTGCATGGCCGATGGGCAGTAGTGCTGAAGCAGCCACATTGGGCCAACGTTTTTCGCATCTTATTTTACCTATGATAGCGTTAGGATTATTAGGTACAGGTAATATCGCACTGCATACTCGCGCAAAAGTTGCTGAAGTGATGGGCAGTGAATTTATTCATTTTGCTAAAGCCCAAGGTGATAAAGGTTGGGCTATGATGCTTTTTCATGTTCTACGTCATGCCATTACTCCCGCACTTTGCTTACAGTTTGCATCAATTGGTGAATTGTTAGGTGGTTCATTATTGGCGGAGAAGGTTTTTGCTTATCCGGGATTAGGGCAAGCGACAGTAGATGCCGGATTGCGTGGGGATATCCCCCTATTAATGGGGATTGTTGTATTTAGCACAATTCTCATTTTCTTTGGAAACAGTATCTCTAACTACTTGTTACGACGAATTAATAAAGGAATTTTGCGCGACTTATGATTTACGATCCCAATAAGCCTTTATTTAGACTGCTATTTGTCTCAATCGTATTAGTGGGGCTGGTTATTTATGGCTTATCTGTTTCTCATACTGATATTGTGATGGATTTTTTAGCTAGAAACCAAGCGCCATCTACTCAGTACTGGTTTGGCACGGATAATTTAGGCCGTTCACTGTGGTTACGCTGTTTTCAAGGTATGTTAAGTAGCTTAAATATCGGTGTCACTAGTGCCGTTGTCAGTGGTGCTATTGCTTTGATATTTGCTGGGATCTCCTCCATTAATCGCCATTGTGATTTATTGGTCAGAGGGGTGGTTGATGCCTTATTAGCATTACCTCATTTACTGTTGTTGATCTTGATCTGTTTTACTTTAGGTGGGGGACAGCAAGGTGTTATCTGGGCTGTTGCATTAACCCATTGGCCCAAATTAGCCCTAATTTTACGTGGTGAAATTCAACGTATTCGTGAAGCAGATTATGTGATGCTATCTCGCCGTATTGGCAATACACCTTTTGAGTGTGTGAAAAAACACTATATCCCAATGTTATTACCGCAATGGATTGTAGGAACGTTGCTTATGTTTCCACATGCGGTATTGCATAGTGCTGCGTTGAGCTTTTTAGGTTTTGGGCAAGCAGCGCATGAGCCTTCTCTTGGATTGCTATTAGCGGATGCCTTACGTTATTTAAGTACCGGTGCTTGGTGGATGGTGTTTTTTCCCGGATTAATTTTAATGTGCTTGGTATTGATATTTGATCAATTTGCTAAAGCCATGCAGCAACTATGGTTAAGAGGGGCAGGATGTTAAGTTTTGAACAGCTTTCCATTGATATTGCGCAGTTTCGTTGGTTAGGAAAGCGCACTTGGCAGCCTTTATTAAAATCTATTTCTCTTGATATTAAACCTGGCAAAATGCTGGCTTTAGTGGGGGGCAGCGGTGAAGGTAAAAGTTTACTCCTGCAAAGTGCATTGGGACTACTACCTGCTAATATGCGAACCCGAGGCACAATTAAACTTAATGGGCATCCGTTAACCGAGCGAGAGCTTATTGCTTATCGTGGTAATACTTTTTGCTATATTCCTCAAGGTGTAACAGCGCTTAATCCGTTAATTAGCATTGGTGAACAACTGGGCCGTTCAGCGCGGTTAAGTGGTGCTGATATCACCTATGAAGATATTAAACACCAATTTGGTTTATATCACCTCTCTAGCTCGTTAGTGAAAACTTACCCCGCAAAATTATCGGGGGGAATGGCTAAACGAGTACTCGCCTGCAATGCAACATTATCTAATGCACAATATATACTGGCTGATGAGATAACATCATGGCTTGATGATGAACACGCTTGTTTATTGCTAGAGCATTTAAAAGAGTTATGTCATCAAGGTAAATCAGTCCTATGGGTCACCCATGATTTAGCTTTGGCTGCTCGTTATGCCGATACCATTGCTGTGTTGAGGCAAGGGGAGCTAAATGAGATAGTCGCTGCTAAAGCGCTTTATCATCATGGTGGGAGTGAGTGGCTAAAAACATTGTGGAATGCACTGCCTGAACAGCAGTTTTTAGATCTACAAGAGGGGGCTTGCAACCCATACCCATATTGAGCAGTGATAGATTATCTTCTTTATATACCTTTTTCTCTTAGAGAACCCTATTTTTGAGGTTATTTTTATGCCACTTTTAGCGCTACAACAACTCTCTGTGCAACAAGCCGGTAAGATGTTATGGCATGATCTCTCTTTTTCATTAGAGGCGGGAGAGCGCTTAGGCATTTCTGCGCCAAGTGGTAGAGGAAAAACAACGTTAGGTCGTGTATTAGCACAATGGCAAATGCCGACTAGTGGGCAAATTCTTTTTAATCAGCAACCTCTGCCTAAGAAAGGTTATTGTCCCATTCAATTGGTTCCGCAACATCCTGATAAATGTTTTAATCCATTTAGAACAACCGGAGAGAGTGTACGTGATGCATGGGTGCCTGATAGCCTGTGGCTTGAAAAATTGATGATAGAGCCAGAGTGGTTAACCCGTAGGCCTAATGAGTTATCAGGAGGAGAATTGGCACGTATTGCATTACTACGAGCACTTGATCCTCGAACACAATTATTAATTGCAGATGAAGTGACTGCACAATTAGATGCACAGATCCAAGCCAAAATTTGGCAAGTATTAATCGATGAAAGTCAAAAACGTCCTTTAAGTTTAATTATCTTTAGTCACAATAAAGCCTTACTAGAAAAAGTATCTACCAGAATATGGTGGGTAGATAAGGAAAAAATATGTTGATAGTAAAAAGGATACTAGAGCGATTTTAATAAAAAAAAGCTTCCTGTATTTTGAAATATAGGAAGCAAACTATTACTACTAATTATAATAATAATAAGGAATTAAAAACGATATGTATAACCAATACCCATATGAATATCTTGATTACGATAAGGGGTCATTTGCCAATTTGTTGTCGTATTAACAGATGACTGTTTATCTAGTTGGTAAGTTAGCCCTACACTAGCAAATGGACGCTGTGCTAACTGTTTTTTGTTGTCGTTATAGTTAATTTTTTGCTGACCTAGATAATCAATATGACTTTGGAAGTCACCTTGGTGATGTGATAAATGCCATAATAAACCCGCTTTGCTGTCCAGTTTGAGTTTGGCATTGACTGTATACTCTATTCCTAATCCTATTTTTGCAAGCAATGAATGTGCATTAAGTTCTTGATAATGGACTGCAAGTTTAGTCCCTTGTGTTTCGCTATAAGCAGAGCGTGATGTTTGATTAAAAGTAAGTCCTGCAAAAGGCGTTACAGTGATAAGGTTATTGAGTGTGTAAGGATAATATCCTTGAAAATCAATATAATAACCGGAGATCTTTGCGTGGCCTTTACCCGCTTCGGTATTATCTAATATTGGTCTTTTAATCGTGACTTTGCGGTTTACATATGCCCCTTTTAATGAAAGATGTAATGCATTGCCATTCGAGGTTGGGTTTAGTGACGGGATTAAATCAACGCTAAAACCAATTAACGGTAAAGGGTATCCTTGATATTCATAGCCTGTGGGTAAAGAAGAGTAGCTATCGCTATCAATAGCAAGACCAACCACTAATGGTGTTTGATTGATATCAAAACGATAAGCTCCACTAATGCCCGTTTGTATAGCGTTGGCTTTATCAATATTTTGATAGTGTGTGAAGCCACTAAGACATGCTTTTTCAGTACCGACAGAACAGGTGGCGGAAGCTAAATAACGCAATTGACCCTGTTGCATATCGATAAGTTTATAGCTATTTTCAGCCATTAATTGCATGGATTTATAGCTGTTTTCTACATCGATTGGTTTACTGATAGCTGTCGATGATTTTGCTGTTTCTTTCTCTTTTACCTTTGCTTTAGCCTGTTGTACTTGTTCATCTTCTACAGGGGGAAGTTCTTTATCAGCTTGTAGTCTGGCTAGGCGCTCTTGCTCCGCCTTTTCTTGCTCAGCTTGTAGTCTGGCTAGGCGCTCTTGCTCCGTTTTTTCCTGCTCAGCTTGCAGTCTGGCTAGGCGCTCTTGCTCTGCTTTTTCTTGCTCAGCTTGCAGTCTGGCTAGGCGCTCTTGCTCCGCCTTTTCTTGCTCAGCTTGTAGTCTGGCTAGGCGCTCTTGCTCCGTTTTTTCCTGCTCAGCTTGCAGTCTGGCTAGGCGCTCTTGCTCTGCTTTTTCTTGCTCAGCTTGCAGTCTGGCTAGGCGCTCTTGCTCCGCTTTTTCTTGCTTCGCTTTTTCCTGCTCAGCTTGCAGTCTGGCTAGGCGCTCTTGCTCCGCTTTTTCTTGCTTCGCTTTTTCTTGCTCAGCTTGCAGTCTGGCTAGGCGCTCTTGCTCCGTTTTTTCCTGCTCAGCTTGCAGTCTGGCTAGGCGCTCTTGCTCTGCTTTTTCTTGCTCAGCTTGCAGTTTGGCTAGGCGCTCTTGCTCCGCTTTTTCTTGCTCCGCTTTTTCTTGCTTCGCTTTTTCTTGCTCAGCTTGCAGTCTGGCTAGGCGCTCTTGCTCCGCTTTTTCTTGCTCAGCTTGCAGTCTGGCTAGGCGCTCTTGCTCCGCTTTTTCTTGCTCAGCCTTTTCTTGCTCAGCTTGCTTATCTTTTTCATCTGCAATTTCTTGTTGTTCAGTATTGAAATATTTATCATCGATTTCATCATTTCTCCAAATAACTTGACGCCAGTTATTACGTTCATTAGTGGCTACACCATAAATGATTCTTCCATCATCTGAGATGGCATGTGCTTCTGAATCTTTTCCCCCGTCAAGTGTTCCTAAGTCATACATATGATTATTGAAATAAATAAAACCATGACGATGAAACATGATAAAGGCATGAGGACCAGTGCCTGTTAGATCTTTTGGAATGGTTTTTAAGTTATACTCATCAGTTTCAGACCACCCTACAACATATTTACCATCAGCAGTAATATCAAGTGCTCTAGCATTTCTAAATTCCGATTCTTCTTTTTTTGTAGAAAGGTTACCAATATTGATGAGTTTATCATTAGAGAAGTCATAGAGTAATGCTTGACTAAAAATTGCTGAAGAAGTTTTTGTTCTAGTAGGTAACCTAATTGCATAATTATTATGCCAAACATCTCCCCAGCCAACACTATAGTTCCCATCTGCTGAGGTATCTGCAAGTTTTGTCGATCCAAATTCAGAGAGACTAAGTTCTCGTATAGGGCCTGATGCTGTTGTGATAAAGGCAACTTTAGGATATTCTCTATCCAGTAATTTCTTTTTAGGCAAATCTCGGTTTAGCTGGCCAATAAAGACTTGACCATTATCACTGATTTTTTGAATATCAACACCTCTTCTTTTTATTCCCTTTAAGAAAGGATATTCAGTAATTGGTGAAAGTAAAATTGCTTTTTCTGGATGATTAGCTAAATACTTATTAACGTTATCGAATGTTAATTCGAAGTTTTCTTTTTTATAGATATCATAAATATATAGTTTCTTTCTCTCATCACCTTTGTATTCATATAAAATAAAATTACCATCTTTCGTTAAATATCTAATCTCCATGTTTCTATCTAAAATAGAAAATGTATTGTTATATACGTTATAGGCAAATACATAACATCCATTGTATGTACCACAACCGATAGTATCTTCAAAAATACTATTATTTTTAACCATCTGCTCTAATCTGGCTCTAGCACCTGCAAAGGCATACCCAACAACAGTTTTACTATTTTTTGAAATATGGGAAAGGTAAAGAAGATCTAATTGCGGATTATTTTCTTTATTTATTTTTTTTATGGTTTTTCCACCATCTATACTAATAAATAATTCATTTGGTAAGAGTTCTTCTGAGAAATAAACGGTTTCTCTAACATTATAATTAGGTATCTTTTTTTGAATATTACGTTCACCTTCATCAGCTATACGATTATATAATGAAAGTGTATCATCACTTATTGTTGCATATATGTAAGTGCTTCCAAACGGCGTCATTAACTGTTGGTTGTAACTATGCTTATCTAAGACACGGCCGTGGAGATGTTTAATGTATTCATATCTATTATGATTAAATTCATAATATTGACTTGCATTATTTGCAATGCTAAAAGGGTTATAAATTGAGTCTCCCATATCATTTATATTATAATTGCTGTAGCAATTAATAGGCCATATATAGAGAGGACACAATATATATAATATTGATTTATTTTTCATTTTCATTTTATATACCAAAAATAAGATTTTAACTGGAGGTTAACCTCTGTATTAATTAAAGTCAATTGGATAAAATGAAATGAATTTAATATATAATAATGAGTAATGAATTATTATTATGTATATATGTTTGGTGTTTTAATTAAATTTACTTTTCTAAGTATTAATTCATTTTGTAGATTTATGATTTGTTCTTTATTTGCGGAACGCCAATTCTTCGCTTCACCATATACGCCATGCTGATGAAACGCATTAATACGAATTGTAATTGATTCACCAAGTGAATTAATAAAATGAGAAAGCGGTTCTATATTCTCTAAATAATCGGTTTTTTCTGGAATATATAAAAGGCGTAATTCTGCAAGTAAATTATGCTCACTTAACCATTTGATTGATTTTTTAATACGTTGATTACTACGTCCGGTTAAATAAATATGTGTTTCTTCACTCCAACTTTTTAAATCAATCATCGCTCCATCCATAAAGGGGGCGATTTTTTGCCAACCATTAAGTGAAAGAGTGCCATTACTGTCAATTAAACAGGTAAGATGTCGAAGATCAGGGGCTTCTTTGATTGCTTTAAAATAATCAATTAAAAATGGAAGTTGTAACGTAGATTCCCCGCCACTAACTGTTACCCCATTGATAAAAGCGGCATATTTACGCGTAATTGCAATTAGTTCATCAACCGTATAGGTCAATGTCATAGGGCTTGATTGGCGAGGACATTGCTGAATACAAGTATCACATTGCTCACAGCTGTCAGCGTTCCAATTTATTACACCGTTTTGTAATGAAAGCGCTTGCTGTGGGCAAGTGGCAATGCAATCCCCGCAGTTATCACAAATCCCCATAGTGTAGGGATTGTGACAGTTCTTACAGCGTAAATTACATCCTTGTAGGAAGATGGCGAGGCGATTGCCTGGGCCATCAACACAAGAAAAAGGCAGTATTTTATTTATCGAAGCGCATCTGCTGTTCATGGCTAATCACTCGTGGTTTTCGTTCAGCAATATGGCAATTGGTTGTTGCTTCATCTCCTAACCAAGTTGTATTTAGGCGAGAGCCTTCTTCTTTATATTTTTTTAAATCAGATAACCGCACCATATACCCAGTGACACGGACTAAATCATTGCCACCCACATTAGCGGTAAATTCACGTAATCCGCAAGAAAACGCCCCTAAGCACAGTTGCATTAAGGCATCAGGATTTTGTTTGATAGTTTCATCCACGGTTAAAATATCACTAATACCTGAAGTATAAAATTGATGGTGGGGGGCAACGGCCATTAAATGAGTAACAGGATCAGGCTCTGTTCCATAAGGAATTCGGGTCGCCGGTGTAGTACCAATATCAGAACTTATGCCTGATTGAGCATGTAACATGGCACGCTGTTTCCAACCATATTTTACAGGAGTCTGTGCAACAAATTGGGCCAGTTTTTCACTAATAATATAGCTAAGTTTATTGGCCGCTTCGCTATGACCATAGTTTGCTGTATGACCTTCTTTCTCAAGTAATAGAGAAACTGCTTCAGCCATACCATAAATGCCAAACATCGGGGCAAAACGATCGGGTGAGATCAAACCTTCTTCTACTAAAAAGCTTTGTTGAAAAAAGTTTGATTTTTCATAGAGGAATTCGCAACGAGCATTGATGATCTCGATTTGTTTTTGCATATAAAACGGCAATACATTCTCTAGAAAGTCGGCACTATTTTGGCTGCGCTTTGCTACTTCTTTGAGATTGATACGAACTAAAGTGCTACCGCCACCACTTTGCGGTAGAGAGTTATAACAACTAACAATACCGTATTCATCTTTACCAAATACAGCATCTTGCAATGTACCGTTAGCAATATGGGGTTTACTACTATGACAAATATTGGTGATTGCTTGGTGCAATAAATCAGAAGGTGTTAGTGCCGCGTCATAAATAAAGGTGAGATTCGGGGCTACTTGTTGAAGTTCAACATCTACTTTAAGAATTAAACGTGTAATGATAGAGTCTTCGGGGCCAATATTAGCGTGCATAAAGGCATCAGGAAGGGTTCTATCAAGATAGCGCCAGAAACGCTTTAATTTTGGATAGAGTTGCTCTTGCGTCAAATTCCCCACATAAGGTAGTAAGATTTTATCAATACGACCTAAATAAACCGGCATTGAAGTGACTGAAGGAACATGATGATAAAGGATAGCCAGCATATTTAGCGCATCATCAAAATCTTGGGCAGGTTCAAGCTCTAAATAGCGCGAGCCTTGTGCTAAGAATTTCGCGTAATCAGGTAATACATAACGTGGTTTATAAGGGGCATGACCTTCATACATATCGCAGATAACCCGTTCATTTAGCGCAAGGCTCGCCTCGTTAGATAATGTCGGGTATGGCAACATATTTTCCGCTTCTAATGCTAGAAAATGACGTTTTTGTTCGGGGGAAAGGGTTGGATTTTCTACGATTTGTTGACAACGTTGGATAACAGATTGTTCAGTCATAACCACCTCAGCAACTCAAGAGCAAAAGAAAGATGTAAGATTTATTTATCGCATTAGGTTAATAAATTGACTGAGATTTACTGTGATTTTAAACAAAGCCCATTCAAAGTTTAAGGGAATAGCACGAAAATACGTATAAATTAGATATATCTAAAATAATTTGACCTATTTTAGATAGAAATATAGAAATATAGAAATATAGAAATAAAGAAATGAAGGTGAGTACTAATGACTCACCTTATTATGTTAATTTGTGGCAGTGTTATTTAACTTCAGATCTATTTTCTGTTTCTTCTTGCTGATCACTTTTTTGTTCATCATCTTCTTTTTCATGACGAGTGGGTAAACTTGCGGTTAATAAATAGGGCGATTGCTGCCAATGCACTGGTGTTAATTGCAATAAGCTGTGGGACAGTAAAAAACCAATCGCCAGAGCAACCAATAGCATCACACGCAATAAATTAGTGGTGTTATCGACTTGGCCAGATTCTGTGACAAGTTGGTGTGTATCTAACGTCAATCTTAGAAAACCCTTTGGCTGATCTTGACCAGGGATAGGCACCACCAGCTGATGATTAAAAGAACCGCCACTTTTTTGTCCTTCTAAGGCCAATCGCTCTTTTACCGTCACATTTTCACCACTATGCGCTATTTGTGTGCCATCTTGCCAATAAAGACTTGCATCCAGTACCCGACTATCGTGAGTTAGATGATTTAAATTAGCTATAATGTGTGGATTTACGTTATCTTTGCTACTGTCATCCATATAATTGGATAATGAGAAGGCAACTTGTTCTGCCAGTGTTTTGGCAAGCTCTTCAAACTGGGTGATACGGGCGTGCTGATTTGCACGGCTAAAATAAGAGGCGCCTTGCATCAAAAAAGCCAATAATGCGATACAAATCAGTATAATCGCTGTTTTTTGTAGTTTGAATTTTAGTTTATCTTTAAGCATGTTCAACCTTTTGCGTAAGCAAGTATGTGCATGTTGCCAGATGAGTCACAGATAGAATAGGCTGAATAACAATTATTTTGTTCAGACAGGGGAAAACAGGAGAATAAGTATGTCAAATAGTCTGACCTATTGCTATTTACCGGATGAGATCCGTAAATGGCCAGGTCTACCGCTATCACTCAGTGGTGAAGAAGTGATGCCACTGGATTATCGTGCAGGCGATAGCGGATGGTTACTTTATGGACGAGAACTTGATAAAAAAAGAATAAGTGAGTTCCAGCATAAATTAGGTGTGGCTATTGTGGTGGTTTCTTCATGGCGTATTGATGATTACCAAGTGGTACGTATTGCGGGAAGTTTAACCCGTCGTATTCGTCGGTTATCTGATGAATGTGGTTTAGATGTTGTACCCTTTGGGCAGATCCCACGTTTACGCTCTCCGGGACTTTTAGTGATGGATATGGATTCCACGGCTATTCAAATTGAGTGTATTGATGAAATCGCTAAACTGGCCGGTGTCGGTGATAAAGTGGCCGAGATAACGGAGCAAGCGATGCAAGGTGAAATGGATTTTAGTGAAAGCCTAAAATTGCGTGTTGCACAATTAGCGGGAGCTGATGCGAATATTTTACAAAAAGTAATGGATAATTTACCTCTGATGCCCGGGTTAACAAGTTTAGTGCGTAAGCTTCAGGCAATGGATTGGCAAATTGCGATTGCATCAGGGGGATTTACTTATTTTGCTGATAACCTAAAACAGCGATTACGTTTAGTTGCAGCGGTTGCTAATCAGCTAGAAATTAAAGATGGTAAATTAACGGGCAAAGTCAAAGGCCCTATTGTTGATGCTAAATATAAAGCGCAAGTGCTTACACGCTTAGCTAAAGATTTAGATATACCGCTGGAACAAACCATTGCGATAGGTGATGGCGCAAACGATCTTAAAATGCTTAGAAAGGCGGGTTTAGGTATTGCCTACCATGCCAAACCTAAAGTATATGCACAAGCCAAAGTAGCTATTCGTCATGCTGATTTAATGGGTGTGATGTGTATTTTAAGTGCAGGATTAAAGCACGAAGAACGATAAGTTTTCAGTCAAGAAAATAACGGGGAGAGCAGTGTGGCAAAAGCAGCCAAAAGAGCCTTTGTATGTAATGAATGTGGTGCCGATTACCCGCGTTGGCAAGGACAATGTTCTGCGTGTCATGCGTGGAATACCATTACGGAAGTGCGCCTTGCGGCGACACCTTCTGCCCGTAACGATCGTTTTAGCGGTTTTGCCGGAGATGCGAAAGGAATAAGCCGTGTTCAAAAGCTCTCTGAAATTAGCCTTGAAGCATTACCTCGCTTTTCTACTGGATTTAAAGAATTTGATCGTGTGTTAGGCGGAGGGGTTGTGCCGGGAAGTGCCATTTTAATTGGCGGAAATCCGGGGGCAGGTAAAAGTACACTATTACTGCAGACCATGTGTCGTTTAGCCGCTGAAATGAAAACCTTGTATGTCACGGGAGAAGAGTCATTACAGCAGGTTGCCATGCGGGCGCACCGCTTAGGCTTACCGACAACCGAATTGAATATGTTGTCAGAAACCAGTATTGAACAAATTTGTTTAATTGCTGCTCAAGAGCAACCTAAATTAATGGTCATTGACTCGATCCAAGTAATGCATATGGCCGATATTCAATCTTCCCCGGGCAGTGTGGCACAGGTACGAGAGACAGCTGCTTATCTGACTCGTTTTGCTAAAACGAATGATATTGCCATTATTATGGTGGGTCATGTCACCAAAGATGGCACATTAGCGGGACCTAAAGTATTAGAACACTGTATTGACTGCTCAGTGATGCTTGATGGTGAAACGGACTCACGTTTTAGAACATTGCGTAGTCATAAAAACCGCTTTGGTGCGGTGAATGAGTTAGGTGTTTTTGCCATGACGGAACAAGGTTTACGCGAAGTGAGTAATCCATCGGCTATCTTTTTAAGTCGTGGTGATGAGGTGACTTCAGGCAGTTCTGTTATGGTGGTTTGGGAAGGAACGCGGCCATTACTGGTGGAGATCCAAGCATTGGTCGACCACTCTATGTTATCAAATCCTCGCCGTGTTGCGGTGGGATTAGAGCAAAATCGCTTAGCAATATTATTAGCGGTTTTGCATCGTCATGGTGGTTTACAGATGTCTGATCAAGATGTCTTTGTTAATGTCGTTGGCGGTGTCAAAGTAACCGAAACTAGTGCAGATTTAGCTTTATTACTATCATTAGTATCGAGTTTTCGTAATCGTCCTTTACCGCGTGATTTAGTTATTTTTGGTGAGGTAGGACTCGCGGGAGAAATTCGTCCTGTACCAAGTGGACAAGAGCGAATTGCAGAAGCAGCAAAACACGGTTTTAAACGTGCTATTGTGCCTAATGCGAATATGCCAAAGAAAAATCCACCTGATATGAAAGTGTATGGAGTGAAGAAACTATCAGATGCGTTATCTGTACTTGATGATTTGGACGACTTCTAAAGGAGTAAATCATGGGATCTTTTGATTATATCAAACAGGCAATAAAAAAGAATGGCTATACCTTACAGCAAGTTGCCGATGAAAGTCAGATGACAAAGGGCTATCTTAGCCAGCTTATTAATAACAAAATCAAAAGCCCCAGTGCACAAAAAATGTCCGCATTACACCAATTTTTGGGATTAGAATATCCATTACAACAGAAAACCATTGGGGTGATTTTTGGTAAATTCTATCCTCTTCATACTGGGCATATTTATTTAATTCAACGAGCTTGTAGTCAAGTCGATGAATTGCATGTCATTTTATGTCATGACGAACCTCGTGATAAAGAGCTATTTATCAATAGTGCGATGTCACAACAGCCGACGGTAAGTGATAGGTTGCGCTGGTTATTACAAACTTTTAAGTATCAGAAAAATATTCGTATTCATGAGTTTAATGAACATGGTATAGAGCCTCAACCTCATGGTTGGGAAATGTGGAGTGAGGGTATCAAAGCCTTTCTACAAGAAAAACAGATCGCGCCGGATTTTATCTATACCAGTGAACGAGGGGACGCCAGTCAATATGAAGCATTTTTAGGTATTGAAACGGTACTGGTCGATCCTGAGCGCTCGTTTATGAATATTAGCGGTAGTCAAATCCGTCAAGCGCCATTTAAATATTGGGAATATATTCCTACCGAAGTAAAACCTTTTTTCGTGCGTACAGTGGCTATATTAGGTGGTGAATCGAGTGGCAAATCGACCTTAGTAAATAAGCTTGCCAATATTTTTAATACAACCAGTGCGTGGGAATATGGCCGTGATTATGTCTTCTCTCATTTAGGAGGAGACGAAATGGCATTGCAGTACTCTGATTATGATAAAATCGCTTTAGGTCATGCCCAATATATTGATTTTGCAGTTAAATATGCTAATAAAGTTGCATTTATCGATACTGATTTTGTAACAACACAGGCTTTTTGTTTACGTTATGAAGGAAAAGAACATCCTTTTGTACAGGCATTGATTGATGAATATCGTTTTGATTTAGTTATTCTGCTAGAGAACAATACGCCATGGGTTGCCGATGGTTTACGTAGTTTAGGGAGTGATAAAGAGCGCCGTCGTTTTCAAACATTGTTGATAGAGATGTTAGATAAAAACAATATTGAATATGTCAAAGTAGATCCTCCTGATTATGATGAGCGCTTTCTTCGTTGTGTCGAATTAGTCAGGGAATTGCTGATGATGCAATCAAAGCATATCGAATAAGTATTTTTAAAAACGCCATTAATTGGCGTTTTTTATTTATAGCTAGCTATATAGTCACAATAAGAATGAAATTTTTGTTTAAACCTAAAGTATGGATAAAAACGGCTGTTCATTAAGCGATTAGCATAATAATGCTATTTTTTTCAAATTAGTGAAAATGATTACTGCAAATTAATGGTAGATCTCTATGATAAAAGTTAGGTATAGATATATCGGTGTGTATTTCTTTTTCTCTTAAGTGTGAGGAGTCACACACTTTGTCTTCATAAGCTTAACCAATTGAAGAAACAGATTTATTTTCGCAAAAGGACAAGATAATGGCGCAACCTTCCCGTATTTCACTTCAGATCAAAAAAACAGTTATTTCATTAGCCATTGCTGCTTTAGGCTTTACGGCTTCCTCTTCTGCATTGGCTTATCAAAAAGTCCATCAACCCGATAATAGCTATCAGCAATATATTTCTCAGCGCCAAACGGTGGATATGTTGATCCAAGATGCATTAGAGGCATTTAAATCGCCAGCGCGTGTTTCTGACGCTGGATTTACGGGAAAACTACCTTCTAATATGGAAGTCGTAGCACAAAAGCTACAACAAGCTTATAAATTAGAGCCTTATCGCTTAGATTTACTATTTAGTGCCGCCAGTGCTTATGTCTATAACAATCAAATTGAGCGTGCGGTAACGATTTATAAACAAATTTTAGAAGCCGCACCGGATGATATTGATGCATTAATTTATGTGACTTCTTGGACGCGTTTTGAAGGTAAAGATAAAGAAAGTGAAGCCTATTTTAACAAGTTAAAATCCCTTAATCCGGCAAAAGCTGAAGAGCTAAGCCGCTTTTTTGCTCAAATTGATCGTGTAAGCAAAATGCCATTAAGTGATAAGTTAACGCCAGCAGATTTGGCAACGCTAAATAAAACAAAAGGAAATAATGCCATTGTGACATTGGGTTATGCACTTAATCCAGATGGTACGATGAATCAGATCTTGATTGATCGTTTAAATAAAACCCTTGAAGTCGCAAAACAGTTACCTGATGCAATGATTGTTGTGACAGGTGGTGTGCCGAAAGCACATCAAACTGAAGGTAAATTAATGGCGGATTGGTTAGTTAAACAAGGTATTCCCGCAGAGCGAATTTTCCAAGACAATTATGCGCGCTCAACGGTGGAGAATGCGTTATTTAGCCGTTATGCATTAACTAAACACCGAATTAAAACAGCGGTGATTATTAGCTCTGGTAGTCATGTTCGTCGTGCTGATGCTATTTTTACGGTTGCGAGTTGGCAAAGTGGCCCCAGTGATATCACCTATTTAACGGTTGTAGCCCCCGATAAGCCATTAGCTGAATTACAAAAAACATCAAAATCTGATTTACAAGGTATTTATCGCGATGGCTTAAAAGCATTAGGATTATGGAGCTTCCGTAGTTATCCATTAGAAGAGCGTTGATAGACCCTTTGAATATTATTTTGCTACTAAAACTCCACAAGAAAACCAAAAGATTGTGGAGTTTTTTTATTATTCTAAGTGATCAAATTCATACACCAATAAATCCTTATTGAATTGATAACAATTATCATTACTATAAGTTCTTACCTAAATTATAATGAGAAAATACAGTGAGAACTCCTCTAATGATCTGCGCATTGATGGCCTCTTTTTCTAGTTTCGCCAATTGCTTATCAATAACAGAAAATAAAGAAATAACAGGCCAGTTTAATCACGATAAGGCACTCTGTTTTTCTACACATTTACAGAGCCAGCGTTATGCTGAGTTAGATGTTAAAGGTATACAAAATCTACAATTAGCAAACCAAGATGGCACTCATGTTCGTCGCTTATTAAAAGATGTGCCCGTTGATGGACAACAACAAAAGATACGCTTCCTATTACCTGAAACGGCAAATTATCAGTTTATTGCCCAAGGAGAAGTTGGGGTACAGTGGCATATCACACTGAAAACATACCCTTATCAGCCTTTAGATAAAGATGCGGGTATAGCATTAACTAGCCCTAGATTGCAAATGCTGGCACAAGATCTCACCACCAGCAATATACAGTTATTCTGGCAACAGATACAGCAAGAGGGAACTCCCCTTGTTGAACCTTACGATAATCATAACAAGCGTGTGACTTTTTTATGGCAAGGTGCGCAATCTAATGTATATCTATTGGGATCGCCTGCAGGTGATCATGATCCGTTAACACGTTTAGCCAATAGTGATATTTGGTATCGTAGCTATATCGTGCCTAACGATACATTAATGCAATATAAATTAGCACCAGATGTGCCAGTCATTGAAAATGCAACAGCTGCACAGCAGCGCCGTGCTATTTTAACGACGGCACAGGCCGATCCTTTTAATCTTCACCCTTCACCAAGTAAAGCGGACGATCGTTATAATTACTTTTCATTGCTGTCACTTGATTATCCCCGTGAATACCAGTTGCCAGATATCTTAGATAGGACAATGAATGGCAATACATCAATCAGTCGTTTTCATAGTGAAATTTTAAACAATGATCGAGAGATTGCGCTTTATTTACCCGCACAGAAAATGACGACACCGCGACTATTGGTGCTATTTGATGGACAAATTTATCGCCAACAATATGGCATAGACCGGTTTTTTGATAAGTTGATTGAAGAGGGGAAATTACCTCCTATTGCTATCTTATTTGTCGATAGTATTGATAGTGATCGTCGTAGTGTTGAATTACCACCTAATCCTGATTTTCACCGCTTTTTAGCGGATGAACTTTTGGTTTGGTTAGAGCAAGAGAAAGGCCTGCAAGTAGCCGCTAAGGAAACTATAGTCTCAGGCTCAAGCTATGGGGGATTGGCCTCTGCATGGGTGGCATTTAACCGTCCTGATCGCTTTGGGAAAGTGCTTAGTATGTCCGGCTCTTATTGGTGGGCGCCAGAAAACGAAGCCCCAGAGTGGTTAATTCGCCAATATCAACAGGCGGATAAAAAACCATTACAGTTTTTCTTAGAGGCTGGGTTATTTGAGTCTCGCGAAGGCGCTGGAGGAATATTAAATAATAATCGCCAATTAAAGCAGGTTTTACAGCAAAGGGGCTATCCTGTGCAATCGCTCGAGATGGCGAGCGGGCATGATTATATCTCTTGGTGTGAGGCGCTTTATATCGGCACTAAAGCGTTAACTAACGATTAATTATTCATCTTTTTTATCTTAAAGGGATGTGAGTGGTGGTGAACTACACATCCTTTTTCTTTAGGCTAATTTGTCATTTATCCAAAGCACCGTAAAACCCCGTCCTTCAGGTCGGGGATATAAGACGCGGTTTTTTAACTAACTCGGTGTTTCCTGTTGCTCAATGTACTGGCGGATAATGGATATTGGTGCGCCACCACAACTCCCCGCGAAATAACTCGGCGACCAAAGAACCCCCTTGTAGTAATCACGTTGGGCAATATCAGGACGATCACGTCGAAGTAATCGACTCGATACCCCTTTAAGGCTGTTAACCAGATTAGATATCGCCAGTTTTGGCGGGTAATTAATCAGTAAATGAACGTGATCCCGTTCCCCATCCATTTCAACCAGTTCAACATCAAAATCAGCACAAACACTGGCAAAGTAGCATCGCAATTTTTCAATGGCATCCTGATCAAATATTTTTCGCCGGTATTTTGTGACAAAGACCAA
>NZ_CAWQOK010000066.1:0-30625 GCF_963896075.1 Proteus sp. G4415 | reverse complement strand
GGCCGTCGTTGAAAATGGATCCTTAAGTAAAGCTGCTCGTGTGATGAACCGAACGACACCACCTGTAGCGAAATCAATCAAAGATTTTGAAGCCGTGCTAGGGAAGCGCTTGTTTAAGCGGGAAAAGTTTGGTATGAGTTTAACGCAAGAAGGGTTAGAACTCTATAATGATTTAAAATCACTTTATCTGCAAGAAAAAGAGATAACAAAAAAACACACATCGGGCGTTATTAATAATAGCATTCATGTTTATTATGATTGGGGTAAAAGTCAATATTTAACAGCACTCTATCAAGCAGCCAATAAGAATTGTTCACATATAAATATGATGAGATTTTCGAAAGATAATTTTGAAGAGATACCAGATTATGATGGAAACACGTTAATCTTAAGCTCAGATAAAATTATTAGTGAAAAGTTTAGCTTAATACATCAAGTTAAAAATAAATATCTAGGAATATGTTGCCAACAAATGTTAGCACAAAAAGCACAAGAGAATATCAATACATTGCTAAAAGAAAATATTTGGTTATGTGATCCCGCTTTATATAAAACAGCAAAAATAAAGAAATTAGAAAATGAAATAGCGGATCAGGGTAAACCTGTCAGTATTAGATTGATGGATGATTTAAATTGTTGTTTAAACTTTATTCAAACTCACCATTCGCTATTATTTACTGATGAAAACCCGATTAAAAGTGAGGATGAAAAGCAACTGTGCTTTATACCTTTAACACAAACGGAACTGATTTATAATTGTTATATCTATAAATCTAAATATCACTCGAGTATATTGAACAGGTTTGTTGATTTAATAAAAGAATTGGAATGAAAAAATAGTGAAGAGTATTGAAGATGGTGGTGGGAGAAGGATTCGAACCTTCGAAGTCTGTGACGGCAGATTTACAGTCTGCTCCCTTTGGCCGCTTGGGTATCCCACCAACATTAAATTGTCTTGCTGTCCGTGACAGCGGGCGCAATAATACCAAATACCTGAGATGTGTAAAGTGCTATTTTAAGAAAAAGCGATCAACTGCTGTAAAAATATCCGCTTTGCTTAACTGTTGTGCTATATCGTATTGATTTTAGATAGAAAGCTATAGTGATTGACTTGGATGTGTAACAAAAAATAAAAAGAGCCTGTGATAAAATAACTATCTCAGGCTCTTGTTACTTTAGGCTTGTGTCGTAGTTACACTAATTTAAAACGGGTAAGCCTACAAAATAATTGTTCTGTTGCCATAAACAAAAACACGTTGCGAGAGCACCCAATAGAGGGCGTGGCTTAGTACGTTTTTCTCTACATCCCGTCCTGCGCGCATCATATCTTCTGCTGAAAAAGTGTGGTCTACGTTTATTACATTTTGAGTAATAATAGGGCCTTCATCTAAATTATCATTTACATAGTGAGCTGTGGCGCCAATAATTTTTACACCACGTTCATAGGCTTGATGATATGGGCGGGCGCCAATAAATGCCGGTAAGAAAGAATGATGAATATTAATAATTTGATTTGGGTAATGTTGTACAAATGCGGGGGTTAATACACGCATATATTTAGCTAATACCACATAATCAGGTTTGTATTGGTCAATTTGTGCTATCAGTTTTTCATCATGCTGATCACGGGTTAACCCTTCATGACTAATGAGATGGAAAGGGATCCCAAATTGCTCAACAAGGTGTTTTAGCGTGTCGTGATTACCAATAACTGCTGCAATTTCAACATCCAGATCACCAAAAGCGCTTTTCATTAAGAGGTCACCAATACAATGGGCTTCTTTAGTGACCATAATGACGATACGGCGGCGACCGGCAGTATTAAGCTCTCGCTGTGAGCCTTGTGGAAGTGCATCATCTAAATCGGCTAAAAAGGTTTCATCATTAAAAATGCCTTCTAGCTCAGTACGCATAAAAAAGCGGCCAGTGCGATGATCAACAAACTCATTATTTTGAACAATATTGAGCTGATGTTTATAACAAATATTAGTAATTTTTGCGATAAGTCCTTTCGCATCTGGACAAATAGTACGTAGTATTTTCTTTTGAGTATTTTGGTGTTGCATGTATGGATAAATCCTTTAATTTACTTCTGTGTTTGCAATTATTTTCTGTTGTGTTCACAACATTTTTTGTATTTACGGCCTGAGCCACAAGGACAGGGATCGTTTCGTCCTACTTTAGGCTGTACACCATCAATATAAAACCAGCAGTCGTCTATTTTTAGAAAACGAGAGCGTTCATGTAGATACTGCTTATCATCAGCATTTATTTCAATAAAGCAAGCTGAGAATTCAACAAAGGCTTCGTTATCACGAGGGTTTTCTTGTGCCGATATAATATGTAACCCTAGCCATTGTGTATTGGGAAACGTGGCGATTAACTCATCCCGTAAAGAAGGTGTACGACACGAAGGGTGCCATGTTTTGATTAGGTGATCTGCATTATGAGTCACAAAAGCACTATAGCGAGAGCGCATTAACGCTTGAGCTGTAGGGGCATTTTTTGTCCCTAATAAGTAAGGCTCACAGCACTCACTATAAGGCAATTGGCTATTGCAGGGGCATAAATTTGACAAGGTAATGTCCTGATCCATTTTTATACGACGATCCCCATCAGAAAAATAGCGATTAGGAATAATAAACGTCAATGTTGAACTAAACTAATAATGTAACGCTAAATAAACTGCAAGTGAAATGATAGTTATGGGTATTACTAATGAATAAAGCCTTAGTCGGTAAAAAAATTCTCATTATTGATGATGAGGTTGTATTTCGCACCATGCTCACTGAGTATTTTTCACACGAAAAGGCTTGCGTTTATGCGACTGACAATGGTAGCCAAGCATTGTTGTTACTTGAAGAGGGACTAAGACCTGATCTTATTTTATGTGATATCAGAATGCCTGTTATGAATGGGCCGACTTTTTTATGTCATCTAGAGCAGCGTCATTGGTCTTTCCCTGTTATTGCTATTTCATGTACTGACAACATGGCTGAAATTGATGATATGTTGCGCTTTGGCGCTCAGGACGTTTTTCTTAAGCCCGTAACTAATTTAGCTAAGTTAAAACAGAAGGTCATTGAAGTATTATGTCCAGGTTTTTTTGAGTCTGAATTAATTGCAAGGGGACAACTTGGACCTCTTTGGAATAACTTACGAGAACAGCCTCATTATATTCAATCCTTTGTTAAACAGATGCAACCGCAAGTTAAACAAATTGTCGCAGGATATAATGTTAATTATCGTCAATTAAATGATGCATCCCAAATGGGGTTGTTATTTGATATAGCGACTTTATCAAAAGATCAAATCATTTTTTACTGTGTTGACGTCTCTAATGATGAAGAAAATGGGTTACTCGTTGCGCTGCTTTTAAGGGTGGTTTTTAATCGTTTCCTAAAAGCTACTGAGAAAAGACGCTTCTTACCTAGTATGTATAACATATTGAATAAAATCAATAAAATGCTTGAGGATATGGGGGGGAGAGGATCATTCCCGCTGATTTTAGGTTATTACCACACCAAGGAAAAAAATATATTATTAGCGTCAGCAGGACTACGAGCTGAAATAAAAACAGAGAATAAAAAATATGTTTTAAATAGTGGTATACCTTTAGGAACACTACACTCTTTATATATTAACCAAATAAAGTGTGTGGGAATAGATTGGCAATGTAAAATTTGGAATCAGCACCATAAAATTAATTTAATGTTCTCACCTATACATAAACGTTAAATTTAGATTAAATAAAATCTGTTATTGCACATATATTAAACATAAATGAAGAACAATCTCAATTAAGCGATGATGCTCTGTTTATCCGTAGATATTAGCTGGTATACTCTGGCGATTATTTTTTTATATGTACCATAACATCATAGGAATATCATGGTACTTAATTTGTAGGAGAAGAGTAATGTCATCAGTGGTGCGTAAAGTAAGAAAAGCGGTGATCCCTGTTGCAGGGCTAGGAACAAGAATGTTGCCTGCCACCAAGGCTATCCCAAAAGAGATGCTACCTGTTGTTGATAAACCTTTAATTCAATATGTTGTTAATGAATGTATTGCAGCTGGCATCAATGAAATTGTGCTAGTTACACACTCTTCAAAAAATTCTATTGAAAACCATTTTGATACCAGTTTTGAATTAGAAGCTATTTTAGAAAAACGAGTTAAACGTCAGTTGTTGGAAGAAGTACAAGGTATTTGTCCAAGTCACGTTACTATTATGCAAACTCGCCAAGGAATAGCAAAAGGGTTAGGCCATGCCATTTTATGTGCAAAACCTTTGGTGGGTGATGAGCCTTTCGCTGTTATCTTGCCGGATGTTATTTTAGACCGATATAGTGCTGATCTGACTAAGGTTAATTTAAAAGAGATGCTTTCTCATTTTGAACAATCTGGCGCAAGTCAAATTTTAGTAGAGCCTGTTCCTGAAGAGGAAGTATCTAACTACGGGATTGTTGACTGCATGGGAGAACATTTACAGCCTGGCGACAGTAAACCCATTACTCGTGTGGTAGAAAAACCGAAGAAAGAAGAAGCACCTTCAAATTTATCTATTGTTGGTCGTTATGTGTTGTCTGAAAACATTTGGCCTTTATTAGCCAAAACCGCACCAGGAGCAGGGGATGAAATTCAATTAACTGACGCGATTGCAATGTTAATTGAAAAAGAGCCTGTAGAAGCTTATCACCTACAAGGGAAAAGCCACGATTGTGGTAATAAATTAGGTTATATGAAAGCTTTTGTTGAATATGGTTTACAGCACGAAGAGTTTGGCGAAGAGTTCACGAAATGGATAAAATCACTGCAAGCTTAATGTGTTGAGTAACAAAATTTAACGATTTATCTTGTTAATAGTGTCGCACTGTCATTTTAATTTTATAATGTGGTGCGGCATTTATTTATGGCTTAAAGCTTAAAAGTACCGCTATAAAAGATGATAAATTACAGTGCTAATATTGATATATATATCGGCATTGACTAGGTTAAGCGTTATGATGTTAATTGAGGTGATATTAAGCATGATAGCGTTTAGCGCAGAAATCAATTAATTGGGTTATTTGAGTATAATATGAAAATATTAGTAACAGGTGCAGCAGGATTTATTGGCTACCATTTAAGCCAGCGTTTGATAGAAATGGGTTATCATGTTGTCGGGATAGATAATCTCAATGATTATTATGATGTGCGCTTAAAAGAAGCACGATTAGCTAAACTTAATCAGTTGGATAACTTCCAATTTGATAAAATTGATATTACAGATTCAGTGAGTATTGCGCAATTATTTGCTGATCACCGTTTTGATCGAGTTATTCACTTGGCGGCTCAGCCTGGCGTTCGTTATTCAATTGAAAACCCAATGGCATATATCGATGCTAATATTGTAGGCCATATTAATATATTAGAAGGTTGTCGCCATCATAACGTTGGGCATTTGATTTATTCGTCATCAAGCTCGGTATATGGTTTAAATCAAAAGCAACCTTTCTCTACAGAAGATAGTGTTGATCATCCGGTGTCACTTTATGCTGCGACGAAAAAAGCCAACGAATTAATGTCTCATAGCTATTCTCATTTATATCAGCTACCCACAACAGGACTGCGATTTTTTACCGTATATGGTCCTTGGGGGCGTCCTGATATGGCACTATTTAAATTTACTAAAGCTATGTTAGCGGGTGAGCCTATCGATGTTTATAATGGCGGAAATATGACCCGTGATTTCACTTATGTCGATGATATTGTCAGTTCTGTGGTACGTTTAATTAATATTATTCCTGAACCCAACCCAAATTGGACCGTAGAGCAGGGGGAAACTTCATCAAGTTCTGCACCTTATAAAATATATAATGTGGGTAATGGGCAACCTACAAAGTTAATGGATTTTATTACAGCAATAGAAAAATCACTCAATATTAAAGCTAAATTGAACTTAATGCCGATGCAAGATGGTGATGTACTTTCAACCTGTGCTGATTGTAGCGATTTAGCTCAGACAACAGGTTTTTCACCCAACACTGCAGTAGAGTATGGTGTGAAGCAGTTTGTGGATTGGTATGTAGATTATTACCAGCAATAATCAGAGCATAGATATAATGCACAAGACAAAAAGGAGCCTTAAAGCTCCTTTTTTATTATAAAATTAACTAATTAATTTTATCAATACATTCACTATATTTGTAAAGCCCTTTTTATTTAAAAGCTTCATCAGCCTATTAAAGTTAAACGCTCGTTTAATAAAAATGACTAAACAAGAAAAATACCCTTTTAATTTTTAAAAGGGTATTTTAAATAGAGTATGCATTAAATTAGATGAGGAAATCTTCTAAAGATTTGCCTTCTTCTTCAATTGCACGTTTGATTACAGCTGGTGTACGGCCTTGGCCTGTCCAAGTTTTAGTTTCACCATTATCATCAACGTATGAATATTTAGCAGGACGTGCTGCACGTTTAGCACGACCAGTTTTGCTTGCGCCAGCAGCTTCAAGCAGGTCAGTTGGATCAATACCATCGGCAATTAATAGCTCACGGTATTTTTGTAATTTTTGCTGACGTTCTTCAATTTCAGCTTGCATTGCTTGTTCTTCTTCGCGGCGTTCATTAACAACGACTTCAAGTTTCTCAAGCATTTCTTCTAAAGTTTCTAAAGAAGTTTCTCTTGCCTGTGCACGAAGAGTACGGATGTTATTTAATATTTTTAAAGATTCGCTCATTTTCCTGGTCTCAAATAAATGTTGTTGGCTGATGTAATACTAATAATAGATTGCTATTTAAAATTCTGCAATAGCTAAATACAAACCAAACGTAAATTTTCTTTTTTTAAAACGAATATCTTTACAAAAAAATATTAAAAGTTGGGGCATCTTTCGCCAATAAAGGAAATATTAGTAATGATATACATCTTTTAACTGGTGATAGCGCTAATGTAAAAGAATAGAAAACGTTGTCTACTTTTTTATAATAACGGATTTTTTTCTAAAAATGCGCTTAGAGTAACTTTCATAGTTTAATAACTGTATATCAAAGGCGGGGTTAATATGTTAAGTACCTATTAAGGCTATTTATTTTTTAAACAAAAAATTTGCCTCATCAGTGATCCTGCGCTTTTTTCGCTATATCTTTTATAGAAATAAAGGCTATAAATAGTTGTCGTTGATAACTTCTCGTTTGTTTATGTTAAACTGCTTCCCGCGATAATACACACTATTTAAGGAGAGAGCTGATGGCTCAGCTTTACTTTTATTATTCAGCTATGAATGCCGGAAAATCAACATCTTTATTGCAGTCTTCTTATAACTATAATGAGCGAGGAATGCGAACTTTGATTTTTACGGCAGCGATAGACACACGTTTTGCCAAGGGAAAAGTAACCTCAAGGATAGGGTTAAGTGCTGATGCATTGCTTTTCAGTGATGATATGAATATTCGTGATGCTATTTTAGCTGAAAATAATAAAGAGCCTATTCATTGTGTTTTGATTGATGAATGCCAATTTTTGACTAAAGCACATGTAGAGCAACTTTGTGAAATTACCGATAGTTATGATATACCCGTTTTAACCTATGGCTTAAGAACGGATTTTAGAGGTGAATTATTTACCGGTAGTGCTTATTTGCTTGCATGGGCTGACAAGCTCGTTGAGCTTAAAACAGTTTGTTACTGCGGGCGTAAAGCAAATAAAGTATTACGCTTAGCGGCAAATGGGAAAGTACTTTCAGACGGCGCACAAGTGGAAATAGGTGGTAATGAAAAATATGTTTCAGTGTGCCGCAAACATTATACAGAGGCTACGTTAAAAGGACGAATTGAACAGTTATAATGCAAAATTCCTCTTCTCTATTGTTAATTGGTGCGGGAATAGAGGGGGGGAAATATAATCGTCTAAATAAATGTTATCTCTTGTTATACTAAAAAAAGGTTATCTATTTTTAGAAGTTACGTTTTATATTTACTGTATTTTATAATTCATAACTGAAAATAGCATCAATATAGCATCAATAATGTAAAAAAATGTTAGTTTTTTTCTAGAAACATTTATTCGTTTTCTCCGTTTCATTATCTTTAATCAATAAAAAGGTAATCAGATATACGTAGGTTCTTTGTTTTGTGATGTAGATATTGATTTTTACAAATGTTCTAAGATGATGACATTTGATACTTCGCCATTATTTATAGTTTAATAAAACTGAATAAAGAAGAGAAAAAATGCTTGTGAGTGAAAAAATATTTCAACCATTTAATGACTCAGGTGAAATGTTTATATCTAAATATTCATATTGGTTATGAGTAAAAAAGAGGAAACTGTGCTTAATAGACCAAATATAAACATGTGAATTACCACTAAAGTAGTATTTATTAGATAAAAAATACACAAATAGCCCCTACTTTGAATGTTATATACTGCTTAATAAGCAAAAGTGAGTTCGATAATATTTTATTGAAATTTTATTTTTATAAGTTTATTCCTTTCTTCGATAGATCAAAATCTTTTGATATTTCTCTTTTTTATGGTGTTGCGGTAAAAAGTGCTTATTAAAAAATAAGCACCTCATTTTATTACATTAATAGTGCCTACTTTTGCTAAACTCTCATTTTTGTGTGATAAGCCTTATCATAAGAATAATTGTGTCGTGTGGTTTAACTTAATGAGAAATTTTAGCGTTTTCATTTCTAGGTAATCAGATATCAAGGCGCTGTAAAGCACGTTAAGCGCTTAATCACGGTTAAGTTGAATAAAGAGATGGATGTTGATAAAAATGAGGGAGAGGGCGATTGGTGCTGTTTTAGCAACGTATACCTAAAAGTGATAATCACAAGGCGGCTCTCTCATCTATCTTGCTGGACGTCATATTAAATACAAGGAAGAAAAATAAATTGAGAGATAAGGGGATTAGAACATTATTGTTATCCATTGATAGACAAAATAAAACCAGCCTTGTGGCTGGTTTTATAGTAAAGCAATCAACGAAGATTGAAGGCTAATCTGTTAATACAGAGATAGCGCTATTATTTCTTACTGCTTTTTTTCGCAGGCTTCGCTTCTTTTACCTCAGCAACAGGGTGCTCGTTAAATTCGCGACCGTAGTAAGAATCTAATAACAGTTGTTTTAACTCAGAGATCAGCGGATAACGTGGGTTAGCACCGGTACACTGATCATCAAACGCATCTTCTGATAATTTATCCACTTTCGCTAAGAAATCACTTTCTTGTACGCCCGCCTCACGGATAGAAGCAGGGATACCTAATGAAGATTTCATCTCTTCTAACCAAGCTAACAGTTTTTCAATCTTAGCGGCTGTGCGATCACCAGGAGCAGACAGTTCTAAGTGATCAGCAATTTCAGCATAACGACGACGTGCTTGTGGACGGTCATATTGGCTAAATGCAGTCTGTTTTGTTGGGTTATCATTCGCGTTATAACGAATAACGTTAGAAATTAATAACGCATTAGCAAGACCATGAGGAATATGGAATTCAGAGCCTAATTTATGCGCCATTGAGTGACAAACCCCTAAGAAGGCGTTAGCAAATGCAATACCTGCGATGGTGGCTGCATTGTGGACACGCTCACGAGCAACCGGATTTTTAGCACCTTCATGATAGCTTGCTGGCAGATATTCTTTCAGCAATTTCAGAGCTTGCAGTGCCTGACCATCAGAATACTCATTGGCTAATACAGAAACATAAGCTTCTAATGCGTGAGTCACCGCATCTAAACCACCAAAAGCACAGAGTGATTTAGGCATATTCATCACCAGATTGGCATCTACAATCGCCATATCTGGCGTTAATGCGTAGTCTGCTAATGGATATTTTTGGCCTGTTTCATCATCAGTCACAACAGCAAATGGTGTAACTTCAGAGCCTGTACCTGATGTTGTGGTAATTGCTACCATTTGAGCCTTCACACCCATTTTCGGGAATTTATAAATACGTTTACGGATATCCATAAAGCGTAATGCTAATTCTTCGAAGTGTGTTTCTGGGTGTTCATACATTACCCACATAATCTTAGCCGCATCCATTGGTGAACCGCCACCTAATGCGATGATCACATCAGGTTTAAAGCTGTTCATCTGCTCTGCACCTTTGCGTACGACACTTAATGTGGGATCTGCTTCAACTTCAAAGAAAACTTCCGTTTCAACACCAAATTTTTTCAGTACATTGGTCACTTCATCAACGTAACCGTTGTTGAATAAGAAACTGTCTGTAACGATAAATGCGCGTTTTTTACCATCAGTTGCAATCTCTTCCAGTGCAATAGGTAAGCAACCACGGCGGAAATAAATTGATTTAGGAAGTTTGTGCCACAACATATTTTCTGCTCTTTTCGCCACGGTTTTAGTGTTGATAAGGTGTTTTGGCCCTACGTTCTCAGAAATGGAGTTACCACCCCATGAGCCACAGCCTAAAGTGAGAGAAGGAGCGAGTTTAAAGTTGTATAAGTCACCAATACCCCCTTGTGATGCCGGTGTATTGATTAAAATACGGGAAGTTTTCATTTTGTCGCCAAAGTAGGCAACATGTTCAGGACAGTTGTCTTGATCGGTATATAAACAAGAAGTATGACCAATACCGCCCATTTCAACTAATTTTTCTGCTTTATGTACCGCATCTTCAAAGTTTTGTGCATGGTACATTGCTAACAGAGGCGATAGTTTTTCGTGAGCAAAAGGTTCTGCATCAGTAGTTTCTTTAACTTCACCAATTAAAATCTTAGTGTTAACAGGCACTTCAATACCGGCCATTTCTGCGATTTTCACTGCCGGTTGACCAACGATGGCCGCATTCAAGTTACCATCTTTTAAGATAATATCTTGAACAGCTTTTAACTCTTTACCGGTTAACATGTAGCCGCCGTGAGTGGCGAAACGTTCACGAACTTGTTTATAGATACTGTCTACGACGATAACAGATTGCTCTGAAGCACAAATAACCCCATTATCAAAGGTTTTTGACATCAAAATAGAAGCAACTGCACGTTTAATGTCTGCTGAGTCATCAATAACAACAGGAGTATTACCCGCACCAACACCGATAGCAGGTTTACCTGAACTGTAAGCGGCTTTTACCATTCCTGGGCCACCTGTTGCTAAGATCAGGTTAATATCATCATGGTGCATTAATGCATTGGATAATGCCACTGAAGGTTCATCGATCCAGCCGATAATATCTTTTGGTGCACCCGCGGCGATTGCAGCGTTTAACACAATTTCAGCCGCACGGTTTGTGGCTAATTTCGCCCGTGGATGTGGAGAGAAAATAATACCGTTGCGTGTTTTTAAGCTGATTAATGCTTTAAAAATAGCGGTAGAAGTAGGGTTAGTGGTTGGCACGATACCACAGATAATACCGATAGGTTCAGCAATAGTGATAGTACCGTAGGTTAAATCTTCAGACAAAATACCGCAGGTTTTTTCGTCCTTATACGCATTGTAGATATATTCTGAAGCAAAGTGGTTTTTGATCACTTTATCTTCAACGATACCCATGCCAGACTCTTCAACAGCTAATTTTGCAAGAGGAATACGGGCGTCAGCGGCAGCTAATGCAGCAGCACGAAAAATTGCGTCAACTTTTTCTTGAGAAAAGTTAGCAAATTCAAGCTGAGCTTTTTTTACACGAGCAACCAGATCATTGAGTTCAGTAACGTTAGTTACAGACATAAAGAGACTCCTGATAAAATGTTAAACTTTTTAAGCAAATTAGCCGGTAAAATCATCACTAAATAAGAATAGCTCAAATCAAAATTTCTATACTTATTTAAGTCATTATTATTAGAAGCTCTAATTTGCTTAAAAAGCTAAGAAAAAACAATAACAAATACAAATATATTTTAAAAAGATCTCCTTTTTCTGAATGATGACAGCTTATCATCTTTCTAATTAATTAAAGTGATCTACATCACAATAATAGCAAGCTGACACCTTTCAGCAAGTGTTTAAATGGTAATGATAATTAATTACAAAAATAAATGGACTATTTTTTTGTTGTAAGACTCTCTAGGATATAAAATTAAATCACTAGAGTTATGGTTGTTTACTAGCGAAAAATTTAGCCAAAATAATGTTAAGTAATAGAATTAACTGGTTTATTGATTTAAAGTAACGCGCATTTTTTGGAGTTACTCTATCTTTTAGAGCATAATTCGCATGTTTATTAGCCAAGAAGGGGCTTTTCATGGGGGCACTGCTGGATTTATCCGGTTATATTAAATTTTTTGTCGGTCTTTTTGCTATTGTAAACCCGATAGGGATCTTGCCTGTATTTATCAGTATGACGAGTTATCAAACGGATGCAGGACGTAATAAAACAAACTTAATTGCCAATGGCTCCGTTGCGATTATTTTGGTTATTTCCCTATTAATAGGTGATTCGATACTGAGTATTTTTGGCATCTCTATTGACTCATTTCGTATCGCTGGGGGGATGCTGATAGTGACAATCGCAATGACCATGATAAATGGGCGCTTAGGAGAAGATAAACAAAATAACCAAGAAAAAAATGAATCAGCAGTACGTAGCAGTGTTGCGGTGGTGCCTTTAGCATTGCCATTGATGGCAGGTCCTGGCGCAATTAGCTCCTGTATTGTTTGGAGTTCACGTTGGGAAGGGGTGACTAATTTCTTAGGTCTTGCTGCGACCAGTATCTTTTTTGCTTTTTGTTGCTGGTTACTGTTTCGTAGTGCCACTTTATTAGTTAAATACTTAGGTCAAACCGGTATCAACGTTGTTACGCGTATTATGGGGTTATTGTTGATGTCGTTAGGTATTGAATTTATTGTCACCGGGTTACGTTCTATTTTTCCGGGATTATTAGTATAAGCACAGTGTAATATTACCAAAGGAGCAGTATTGATATTTAATACTGCTCTTATCATTTCTCTCTTTGTTATCTTTTTTGTGGCTATTTTTAATTAATCAAGACGATGAAGCCCTTGAGAAAGCGCTTTTCTATCATAATAGCAAGTCAATTGACCCTCTTCCATTAGCGCTGCGCTATCCGACATATGTGCAATAACATCTGCATCATGGCTGACCAAAAGGTAAGTCATGTTATGTTGTTTTTTTAAGGTATTAAGCAGATTTAAAATTTCTGCTTGTACCGACATATCCAGTGCAGAGGTTGGCTCATCTAACAATAACAACTGTGGTTGCAACAGTAATGCTCTGGCTATAGCCACACGTTGACGTTGTCCACCTGATAGTTGATGTGGATAACGATAAGCAATATCGCCTTCTAAACCGACTTGCTCTAACGCTGAGGTTATTGTTGTTTTATCATAAGCAATATGATGAATTTTTAACGGCTCAATAAATGCTCGTTCTATCCGATGTTGAGGGTGTAATGAAGCATAGGGATCTTGAAACACCATCTGTATGTTACGGCGTAACTTACCTTGAAAGCGTTGCTGTGGCTTAATTGCTTGCCCTAACAACTTAATATCCCCTTGCCAATGATGTAATAATCCGGCTATAACCCGTAATACAGTTGATTTACCGCAACCAGAACGACCAATTAAACTAAAGGTTTCGCCTTGTTTAACTTGTAGATTGACACCTTTTACCACCTGCTTAATCTGTCTATTTTGTTCAAATTGAACGCGTAAATGATGAATATCAATTAGCATAAGGTGTACCTTTAAAATTCAGTGTTCTATCTAATACCGGTAATTGTGTGCCATAGGTACTCGCATTAGGGCGACAGGTCCATAAGGTGCGGGTGTATGGATGTGTGGCTTGAGGTAATGCTTTTGCCTCAAGTTCATCCACTTGCTCCCCTTGATACATGACCATAACACGATCACAATATTCAGCCACTAAAGGTAGATCATGGCTAATTAACAACAAAGCCATATCTCGTTGTGCGCATTGGGTAATGATAAGTTCTAATATTTGATGTCGTAGCTGTGCATCTAGTGCGGAAGTTGGCTCATCCGCAATCAGTACCGTTGGGTTATTAATTAGCGCTATAGCGATCATCGCGCGTTGTCCCATACCGCCCGATAATTCACCGGGGTAGCGAGAAATACTCTGTTCCGGTAATCCCACGGAAAGCAAAGTTTCAGTAATTAATGCATGTCGCTCTTTATGGGATAATTTTTGATGGAGTTTTACCGTTTCTTCTACTTGCTGATAAATGGTTTTCACTGGGTTTAATGCATAACGAGGATCTTGTAATACCATTGATATTGTTTTTCCTCGTAACTGGTTCCATTGCTTAGGAGAATAAGCGAGGAGATCGTCCCCCATAAAATGCAATTTATCAGCAGAAACTTTGCCCGGCTTACGCACTAAGCCCATTAATGAGCGTGCCGTCATCGATTTTCCTGAACCAGATTCACCCACCAGCGCTAACCGCTCTTGTCCTAACTGAAAGGAGACATTATTCACCACTCTAGCACGTGGAAAATCAATACACAGATTATCGACTTCGATTAAAGGGGCTTTATTCATGGCTTTCTCCTAATACATCGCGTAATCCATCACCCAATAAGTTAAAAGCAAGGCTACTGATCAAAATTGCCGTACCCGGAATAGCGGCCACCCACCACTGATCAAAAATAACGGGCATCCCTTCGGCAATCATTGCTCCCCATTCCGCCATGGGAGGGCGAGCACCTAGCCCAAGGAAACCTAAACCTGCTGCAGCAAGAATGATCACCGCTAAATTAAGGGCTAAACGTACAATGGCAGAAGGTAAACATAAAGGAAGAATATGCCCCCATAATAGTCTAATACCGTTAATTCCCATCATTTCAGCGGCTGCAAGGTAATCACTATTACGTAAGTGTTGAATTTCACTACGGGCTTGGCGGGCATAAGCCGGCCATGCTGTAAGTGCAAGGGCTAATGCACCGTTAAGTAATCCCGGCCCTAACATGGCGACAAAGGCAAAGGCTAAAATTAAGGAGGGCATAGACATAATGATGTCGGTAAAACGCATTAAAATCCGCTCTGTCCAACCGCCGTAATAACCGGATAAAATGCCAATAAATAGCCCTAATGGTAGTGTTATCAAGGCAACAAGACCCACCAAACCTAACATTGGGCGTGTACCATAAATTAAGCGTGAAAGAATATCGCGACCATAACTATCAGTACCTAACCAGTGTGCAGCATTGGGGGCTAATAAGCGTTGTGCAGCGTGTTGCCAATTTGGATCATAAGGCGCTAGCCAAGGGGCAAAAATGGCAATTAGTAGCAGAAGAAGCAACAATGACAGACCGATAAACGCTGAAGGTGAACGCGCTATTTTTGTTAAAAAGGAGAGTGACATTAGCGTAACCTCGGATCAGTCAGACGAATAACGATATCTGTCATATTATTAATCAGCACAAAACATAGACCAATAACAAGTGTGCCCCCCATAATTGCGGTGGTATCACCCGCAAAGAGAGCCGTTGTGAGATAACGGCCAATCCCCGGCCAAGAAAATACCGTTTCTGTTAATACGGCACCTTCTAACATCCCTGTATAAGACAAGGCGATAATGGTCATCAACACACCGCGAATATTAGGTAATACATGGGTAAATAAGAGACGTAATTCGCCAATCCCTTTTGCTCTGGCGAGAGTGACGTACTCTTTATTCATCTCATTTAAACAGGCAGAGCGTGTTAAACGGGTAATAGATGCCAGCGCAAAATAGGCTAGCAGAGAAACCGGTAATATGAGATGTGATAGGGCGTTTAGAAAGGCATCTTTATCACCTGCCAGTAGGGTGTCAATCAAGGCAAAGCCGGTTACTGGCTCAATGGTAAATTGATAAATATCATCCAAACGTCCTGGGCCTGCAGTCCATTGCAATGTGGCATAAAAAATAAGGAGTAGTATTAAACCTAACCAGAAAATAGGGACTGAGCTACCTAATAGCGTTAAAAAGCGTAAGATAAAATCAAAGGGGGTGCCAACAAAACGCGCACATAACACACCAAATAAAACGCCCAAACTAGCACCAATGACTAAGGCGACAGTGGCTAATTCTAAAGTGGCTGGAAAGGTGGCAATTAAATCATCAAATACCGGTTGACCCGTTGACGTCGCCGTACCTAAATTTCCTTGCAATAGTGCTTCTACATAGTGGAAAAATTGCATGTAGATGGGTAAATCTAACCCTAACTCATGTTTTACTTGATTATAAGTTTCAATACTGGCGTGATCACCAACAATTTGTAAAACAGGATCAACAGGGGAAAACGCAGAAAGCGTAAAAGTAATAACCAGTAACCCTAAAAGTGTTAGCGCCAATGTCAATATACCTTGAACCAAGGTAAACAACTGGCTTTTTAGGCGAGTGGATATCGTGAGTGTATTCATACGGCAACAGCCTTGAAATCGCAAAAAATAGACCACTCACAATAACATGATTGTGAGTGGCGGCAGGAAAATGATCACTTAGTGACTTTGTCGTAATAGACCATATCGGCATTTAGACCTTGAGCATAACCTTTCACGTTATCCCGTAATACAATCTGATTTTTGCCTTGGTCGATAAACACGTAAGGTGAACTGCGTTGTAGCTCTTTTTGCATTTCAGTATAAAGGGACTGACGTTTAGCCTTATCCGCTTCATTCAGGGCGACGAGTGTTTGTTTACTTAACTCAGGAATATTCCAATTATTTAACCAAGCCACGGTATTTGATTGCCCGTCATTATAGGCAAAAGCGCTAGCATTGGAGTGAGCATCAAAATAGTCGGGGATCCAAAAACGGATCGCCGCTTGGTGCTGCCTTGCTCTCACTCGGCTATAAACTTGACTACCGGCAGCAGGTAACAGATCAACCTGTACACCCGCTTGTGCAAAGCTTGCTTGAATAGATTGTGCAACGGTGATGTAAGGAACTTTGTTTTCTACATCGAGAGTAAAACGTGCATGAGTAATTCCTGCTTTTGCTAAGATATCTTTCGCTTTTTGTGGATCAAAACTAAATGGATTATCTTCTAATGCCCCCGGTAATCCCACCGGTAAGAAACTTTGGTGAATAAAATATTGCCCACGCATTAAGTCATTGGTGATCCCTTTATAATCGACCAAATAGCGCGCTGCTTGCCAAAATGCCGGATTGCTAAGAAGCGGATTTCCGCTACCGGTATTAAACGCCATATAGACTTGCTCAGCAGAAGGGATATTTAAAATTTGAATGCCCGGTTTACCTGCTAATGCTGCAGTTTGGTCTGTACCTAAGTCACGGGCAATATCCGCATCGCCTTTTTCAATTAACAGACGACGTGAAGCGGGATCGGGCACATTTTTGATAATAATATTGGCTATCTTAGGCGCACCGGTCGGTGAAAGAGGGTTAGCTTCTAACACAATGGCTTGGCGAGGTTTGTAGGCACGCATTTTATAAGCACCACTACCAGCCGAATTCATTTTTAGCCAATTATTACCAAAGTCATTATTTTTAATATGTGCGGCAATCAATTTCTCATCAACAATAGAAGCGATTGGTGTAGAAAGGATGTTAAGTACCACATCAGGGCTAACATCTGCTGTCCAACGTACTTCAATCTCTTTATCACTGACTTTTTTCAATAGGGTATTAATATTATCTGCTTTCCAACCTAGCACATTTAAAATAAAAGCAGGGGATTTATTCATCGTCACTGCACGCTGGTAAGAGAAGATAATATCTTCTGGGCGTACGCTATTACCGGAGGCAAATTTTGCATCCTGTTTAATTTTAAAGACGATAGATTTTTGTTCAGGGTGAGCCTGCCAACTCTCGACTAAAATTGGCTCGTTAATTTCTGGATTGTCACGGTTAGGCTGAACAATACGTTGATATAAACTTGGTACGGTCTGAATACTTGATAATTCGTTACTTTCGGCAGGATCAAGGCTAACAATATCATCAAGGCCTTGTACTACAATCAATGTATTGGCGGGTGTTACTGCCAATACAGGGGCACTGAGAGCACCCATCACAAGTAATGATAATAATTTGGTTTTCACTTTCATTGGACGCTCCCTGAAATAGTCTCGCTTTCGTTATTATGTCAATAACTTATTAGTTATTACTTTTGGAAATTAACTTAGGCAAAATAAGCGCATTTCGCAAAGTTTTTATTACACTTATATATAACACCTCGTTATAAGCCTTTTGAATTAATTATGGTTGAGGAATAATTAATCGCAACAAACGACGAATAAAATACTACTTTGGTAGTAATATGTTGACTATTAAGTTGTATTGGCTGAATTGATTAAGCTGTATTTGATATTCATCAATATCTCTTATGAGTAGCCTCGTATTTTAACCTTAGATACCTTTAGATCTGAGGCAAAAATGAGCAAGAAAACACTCGCAATCATCGGTAACGGCATGGTTGGACACCGTTATATAGAAGAATTGATTGATAAGGGCGGCAATGAAACGTTCAATATTATCGTCTTTTGTGAAGAACCTCGTATTGCATATGATAGAGTCCATCTCTCTTCCTATTTTTCTCATCACACTGCTGAAGAGCTCTCGTTAGTTAAACCCGGTTATTACGAGAAACATCATATTGAAGTATTAGTGGGTGAGCGTGTGATCACCATTAATCGTGAAGAAAAAGTGGTGCACACCAATACTGGGCGTTGTGTTAGCTACGACAAATTGATCATGGCAACAGGCTCTTACCCATGGGTTCCTCCTATTAATGGAAACAACTCACCAGATTGTTTTGTTTACCGAACTATTGAAGATTTAAATGCGATTGAAGCTTGTGCTCGTTTAAGCCGTAAAGGGGCGGTTATTGGCGGCGGGCTGTTAGGTTTAGAAGCTGCTGGTGCGCTAAAAAGTTTAGGTATTGAAACCCATGTGATTGAATTTGCGCCAACGCTAATGGCAGAACAGCTTGATAGCATGGGAGGAGAGCAACTTAAACGTAAAATAGAGCGCATGGGGGTTAAAGTACACACAGCGAAAAACACCCAAGCGATCTTATCGACAGGGGAAAATGCGCGTAAAACATTACAGTTTGCCGATGGCTCCTCACTTGAGGTTGATTTTGTCGTATTTTCAACCGGTATACGTCCGAAAGATAAATTAGCACGCCAATGTTCTCTCGATATAGCACCACGAGGGGGGATTGTGATTAATGACTATTGCCAAACCTCAGATGCAGATATTTATGCCATTGGGGAGTGTGCTTCTTGGCATAACCAAACGTTTGGGTTAGTTGCCCCGGGTTATAAAATGGCTCAGGTGGCCGTTGATCATCTATTAGGTCAACAGACTGCATTCCAAGGGGCGGATTTAAGTGCAAAATTAAAACTACTCGGGGTTGATGTAGGGGGAATTGGTGATGCCCATGGTCGCCAAGCAGGTTGTCGTAGCTATATTTATCTTGATGAAGGTAAAGAGATTTATAAACGTCTGATAGTGAGTGAAGACAATAAATACCTATTAGGTGCGGTATTGGTTGGAGACACGGAAGATTATGGCAATCTGTTACAGTTAGCATTAAATACAATTGAATTACCAGAACATCCTGACACATTAATCTTACCTGCTCATGCTGGAAGTAAACCGGCAATCGGGGTTGATTCATTACCTGAAACAGCACAAATTTGCTCCTGTTTTGATGTAAGCAAAGGCGACATTATTCAAGCTATTGAACGAGGTTGTCATACGGTTGCGGCGATTAAAGCAGAAACAAAAGCGGGAACGGGGTGTGGGGGATGTATTCCGCTTATCACTCAAGTATTAAATGCGGAACTCACAAAACAAGGCATTGAAGTTAACCATCACCTTTGTGAACACTTTCACTATTCTCGCCAAGAGCTTTATCATCTTATTCGTGTTGAAGGGCTGAAAAGCTTTGATGAACTATTGAAAAAACATGGTCAAGGCTATGGCTGTGAAATTTGTAAACCGACCGTCGGCTCTCTGCTGGCTTCGTGTTGGAACGACTATATTTTGCGTGATGACTTAGTTGCGCTACAAGATACGAATGATAACTTCCTCGCCAATCTGCAAAAAGATGGCACTTACTCTATTATTCCACGCTCCCCCGGCGGTGAAATTACGCCAGCGGGTATTATTGCGATTGGACAAATTGCGCAAGAATACAATTTATACACCAAAATCACAGGCTCTCAACGTATGGCGATGTTTGGTGCACAGAAGCAAGATTTACCGGCGATTTGGCAGAAATTAATTGCCGCGGGTTTTGAAACAGGCCATGCCTATGCCAAAGCGATCCGTATGGTAAAAACTTGTGTAGGAAACAGTTGGTGTCGTTTTGGGGTTGGCGATAGTGTTGGATTAGGTGTCTTTTTAGAACATCGTTATAAAGGGATCCGCACGCCGCATAAAATGAAATTTGGGGTATCTGGTTGTACCCGTGAATGCTCCGAAGCTCAGGGGAAAGATGTAGGGATTATTGCCACAGAAAAAGGCTGGAATCTCTATTTTGGTGGTAATGGGGGCATGAAACCACGTCATGGCGATCTATTCGCGGCGGATTTAGATGAAGAAACGCTGATCCATTATATTGACCGCTTTATGATGTTCTATATCCGTACTGCAGACAAATTACAACGAACCTCCGTTTGGTTAGAAAGCCTAGAAGGGGGCGTTGAATATTTACGTGAGGTCATTATTCACGACAAGTTAGGCTTAAATGCACAGTTAGAAAAAGAGCTTAAAGTTTTACAAGAGCGCGTAGCCTGTGAGTGGCAAGAAACCCTTGATTCACCACAAGCATTGAAACGTTTTGCGCACTTTATTAACAATCCGATGCCCGATCCTAATATACAGATGGTAAAAGAGCGTGCTCAGCATCGTCCTGCCCGCGTGCATGAACGTATTGATATCAAAATGGTAACAGAGGAGACGCAATCATGAGTCAATGGATAGCGGTTTGCCAATTAGATGACATCACTGTGGGGACTGGCGTTTGTGCGCTGGTGGAGCAAGATCAGGTGGCTATTTTCCGTCCATACCAAGATGAACGGCTCTACGCATTAAGTAATATTGATCCCTTCGCGCAAGCGAGTGTTTTATCAAGGGGATTAATTGCAGAGCATGACAATGAGTTATATATCGTCAGTCCACTGAAAAAGCAGCATTTTCGCTTAACAGATGGTTATTGCCTTGAAGATGAGCACTATTCAATTACTCATTATGAAGTCAAAGTCGAAGGCAATACCGTCAGTGTGCGTTCGCGTCATTGATAAAACCAATAAATAGGGGAACCCAGATGGATTATTTTCCAATATTCTGTCAGCTCAACAATAAACCTTGTTTATTAGTAGGTGGCGGTGAAGTAGCAGAGCGTAAGGCACGTTTACTGATGGACGCGGGGGCGGTTATATCCGTCGTTGCACCGACATTCACACCACAATTTATGCAGTGGCAAAACGAGCAACGATTACAGTGTTTCACGGCTGAATTTAGTGTTGCTGATTTAGCTGACAAATGGCTAGTCATTGCGGCCACAGATAATGAGCAAGTGAATCAACTCGTCTATCAGCAGGCCACAGAACAACGCATTTTTTGTAACGTGGTTGACTCGCCCAAGCAAGCTAGCTTTATTATGCCCTCAGTGATTGACCGTTCCCCTATTATGGTTGCAATTTCTTCGGGAGGAAAAGCCCCAGTACTTGCACGTATCTTACGTGAAAAAATGGAACAGTGGTTGCCCAACTCGCTAGGCGCTTTAGCGCAGTTAGCAGGGAAATTACGTGAGCAAGTTAAACAACGTTTTGCCACCATGAGTGCTAGACGCTATTTTTGGGAGCGTTTTTTTGCAGATAAAGCGCTACAAGCAGAAATTGATGCAGGTAGAGATAACGGCATTCAACAACGTATCAGCACATTGCTAGCGGAAAATAACCAACCCCAAGGGAGTGTGGTGTTGGTGGGAGCAGGCCCTGGAGATGCTGGATTAATGACTATTAAAGGGCTGCAACAATGTCAGCAAGCCGATGTCGTGGTTTATGATAGATTAGTCTCTGATGAGGTTATGCATTTAGTGCGCAGAGATGCGGAGCGTATTTATGTTGGTAAACGAGCTGGTTTTCATTGTGTTCCTCAAGAGGAGATTAACCAAATTCTTATTAATCACGCTAAGGCAGGGAAAAGGGTAGTGAGGTTAAAAGGGGGTGATCCTTTTATTTTTGGTCGAGGAAGTGAAGAGTTAGAAGCTTTAATTGAGCATCAAATACTTTTTTCTGTGGTGCCCGGCATTACCGCGGCATCAGGCTGTACCACTTATGCCGGTATTCCGTTAACACATCGGGATTATGCACAAAGTGTGCGTTTTATTACTGGGCATGGAAAAGGGCTGAACGACGCACAATGGCAATGTATCGCACAAGATAACCAAACTTTGGTTTTTTATATGGGGCTAAGTAAAGCCGATTACATTCAGCAAATGTTACTTAATCAGCATATGCGTGCCACTATGCCAGTGGCAATAGTAGAAAAAGGTACACTGGCGACACAAAAAGTGGTTGTTGGTCAATTACAGCAACTGGCTGAAATGGCAAACTCAATGCAAAGTCCTGCATTAATTATTGTTGGTGAAGTCGTCAGTTTAAATCAAAAGCTACAATGGTTTGGTACGACTTTAGCCAATTAAAGCAAAAATTTTGAAGAAGTAGGCTAACGCTCAGAATATCCTTTATGGTTCATAACAACGATAAAGGATATTTTTTTGCTAATTCATCGGGATATAAATGAAAATAGTACTGATTTTAATTGCATTTCAAAAAATATATTAATTTTTAAAAACAAATAATAAAAATGTTTTTTTATTAATCTACCGTTATTTTTAGATTAGCCAGTTTCTGTCATTTAAAGACAGATTTGTTATTGTTTATAATCAAGTTGTGTGAAAAAAAAACTTACACCGAACACATCATAAAGTTCTGTATCCTCGCTAAAAACCCATCTGATTATATTAATTTTGTGAGCTATGTAGGTTTTCTATCTATAAAAGTTGCGCGGTGTTAATTAAATGTTTATTTGTTGTTGTAGATAGCGTGATGAGAATTTTCTTTTTTCATAAGATAGAAGTCTACTGGGCTTAGTAAAGTTTAAGTGATAATAACACCGCACTAATTGACAAAATTCACTATAAGTGTAAAAAAGAAGAATATTGTTATTAATTTTATCTAACAATTATCTCAACATATTAAATAGCATGAAATATCTGAATATTATTTAAAAATAATTTATATGTAAATTGAGTAACCCCGCTATAGATGATTATTTATTAGGAGAGGTACCCATGAAAAAGAAAGTTATGTTAAAAATGATGTTTCCTGTCAGCATTATATCACTTGCGCTGACCTCTTTTCTTTCTCATGCGGTAATACCTCCAGAAGGTACTCTTCTTGCGAAACAACAAGATATTGTTATTAATAATGGCACTGAAGTTTCCTCCCTTGATCCACATAAAGTGGAAGGGGTACCAGAAAGTAATATTATTTTAAATTTATTAGAAGGGCTCACTTATATGGGGCCTAATGGCGAAAGTATGCCGGGGGTTGCCGCTAAATGGGAGAGCTCAGAAGACAATAAAACATGGACTTTCTATTTACGCGATGATGCGAAATGGAGTGATGGTACACCGGTTACTGCAGATGATTTTGTTTATAGTTGGCGTCGATTAACTGATCCCCAAACTGGCTCGCCTTATGCCAGTTATCTTGAATATGCCTATGTGGAAAATGTTGCAGATATTCTGACAGGCAAGAAATCCCCAGAGAGTCTAGGGGTAAAAGCAATTGATCCACATACTTTGCAAGTTACGCTCACACAACCGGTTCCCTATCTGGTGGATATGCTAAACCACACCTCATTAAAACCAGTTAAAAAAGAGATTGTTGAAAAATATGGTGTCAATTGGACTCGCCCGGAAAACTTTGTCGGTAATGGGGCGTATTTAATTGATAATTGGGTGGTTAATGAAAAAATCACTTTAAAACGTAATCCGCTTTATTGGGATAACAAAAACACCATTATTGAACGAGCGACTTTTTTACCTATTAGTTCAGAAACCAGTGATATTAATCGCTACCGTAGCGGTGAAGTTCAAATCACCAATAGCGCTATTCCTCCTACGCTTTATCGAAAGATGAAACAAGAGCAACCGGAGGCTCTACATATTACGCCTTACCTATGTACTTTCTTTTATGAGCTTAATAATAAACGTCCACCTTTTGATGATCCCCGTGTGCGTGAAGCGGTAAAATTAAGTTTAGATAGAGAAATTATCGCGGAAAAGATCATGGGGCAAGGGCAAATACCGGCTTATTCTTTTACTCCACCTTTTATTAATAATGGCAAGTTTAAACCCCCTAAATGGGCTGGTTGGACGCAACAACAGCGTCATGAAAGAGCGCGTGAGTTATTAAAAGAAGCCGGTTATGACAGCCAAAACCCATTATCTTTTACATTGCTGTACAACACATCCGATCAGAATAAGCAACAAGCTATTGCTGCCGCTTCTATGTGGAAAAAGAATATTGGTGCTAATGTCACTTTACAAAATCAAGAGTGGAAAACGACGTTAGAAAATCGTAACCAAGGTAATTACCAAGTAGCAAGGGCAACATGGTGTGCCGATTACAATGAACCAACATCATTTTTAAACTCTTTCCTCTCCACTAGCAGTCTAAATACTATTTTATATGAAAATAGTGATTATGATGCTGCATTAAAGAATGCGTTACTGGCCACTGATAATGAAGCGCGTCACCAACTGTATCAACGTGCTGAAGCCTTGTTAGACAAGGACTCCGCTATTGTACCAGTCTATTATCGTGTGAGTGTCAGAATGGTCAGTCCTAAAGTGGGCGGATTTACCGGTAAAGACCCCTTTGATTATACGGACTTAAAGCGCTATTTTATAAAGGCAGATAAATAAAACTGGTAAGTTATAACGCATCTATAGCTATATCTGATTTTAATTAGCAAAAGCAATTTAAAAAAGTACAGCATAAAAAGTACTACACAAAATATAACGGCACAAAAATGATAAAGACATCATGCAGTTAAGCATAGATAGTCAATCTGCAACAATATTTTATTTTTTTGTAAAACAATAAGTTGTGTAAAACGTTCCAAAAACACAGCGAAGCATCACAGGAAGGCCGAACAATGGCCGACTCACTAACTGGGAGTATTTGATAAGATGATAAATGTAACTAAAAAAAGTGCGCTAGCGATCGCCATTGGTACTATCTTTGGTTTTACGGCGCTCAATGCTACTGCGGCTGTTGTGCCTGATGGGGTAAAACTGGCTGATAAACAAGAGTTAGTGCGTAATAATGGCTCTGAGCCACAATCACTTGATCCTCATAAAATTGAGGGTGTACCTGAATCAGCATTAGCACGAGATCTATTTGAAGGGATCACGATTGTAGGGCCTGATGGTGAAATTCTACCGGGCTCTGCGACTAGCTGGGAAAATAAAGATTTTACCGTTTGGACGTTCAAAATTCGTGAAGACGCGAAATGGTCAAACGGTGACCCTGTAACAGCGCAAGACTTTGTTTATAGCTGGCAACGTTTAGCAGATCCGAATACAGCATCACCTTATGAAAGTTATCTACAATATGCCCATATTGTTAATATTGACGATATTATCGCCGGTAAGAAAAAACCGACGGAACTAGGTGTTAAAGCGCTTGATAATAATACATTAGAAATCACATTATCAGAGGCCGTACCTTATTTACCTAAATTGCTAGCTCACTCCTCGATGTCGCCAGTGAATCAAAAAGTGATTGAAAAATTTGGTGAAAAGTGGACGCAACCTGCGAACTTTGTTGGCAATGGTGCTTATGTACTGAAAAATTGGACGGTAAACGAACGTATTGAATTAGAGCGTAGTCCAACCTATTGGGACAATAAAAATACGGTTATCAATAAAGTTACTTTTTTACCTATCTCATCAGAAGTCACCGATGTAAACCGCTATCGTGCGGGTGAAATCGATATGACTTATAGCAATCTGCCGATTGAATTTTTCCAAAAATTGAAAAAAGAGATCCCAGATGAATTACGTATCAGCCCATACTTATGTACTTATTATTATGAAATTAATAATGAGAAAGCTCCCTTTGACGATCCACGAGTACGTGAAGCACTAAAACTATCTATGGATAGAGATATCATCACCTATAAAGTGAAAAACCAAGGTGATATCCCTGCTTACGGATTTACACCGCCTTTCACCGATGGCATTAAAGAGAGTAAACCAGAGTGGTTCGCTTCTTGGACCCAAGAGCAACGTAATGAAAAGGCGCGCCAATTATTAGAAGAGGCGGGTTATAACAAAGCCAATCCATTAAAATTCAAGTTACTGTATAACACCTCTGATCTACATAAAAAAGTTGCGATTGCGGCCTCTTCTATTTGGAAGAAAAACTTAGGTGCTGAGGTTTCTCTTGAAAACCAAGAGTGGAAAACGTTCTTAGATACACGTCACCAAGGTAATTATGATGTTGCACGTGCAGGATGGTGTGCAGATTATAACGAACCTTCTTCATTCCTTAACATGATGCTGTCTTACAGCAGTAATAATACCGTTCACTATAAAAACAAACAATTTGATGCGTATATGAAAGAATCTTTACGCGTGAAATCGGATGATGAACGTGCAGAAATTTATCAAAAAGCAGAAGGTGTATTAGATAAAGATTCTGCCATTGTTCCACTTTACTACTACGTAAACACCCGTTTGGTTAAACCTTATGTCGGTGGTTATTCTGGTAAAGATCCACTGGATAATTTACATACTAAAGACTTGTATATTATTGCTAAATAATCGGGCGAGACCTTGCTTAAGTTAAGCGAGGTCTTTTTATCACCACGCCTGAATAGGTTTGTGTTATAGGAACGGGCAATGCTCAAATTTATTTTTCGTCGCTTTTTGGAAGCGATCCCGACACTTTTTATTCTAATAACGATTTCGTTCTTTATGATGCGCTTAGCGCCGGGTAGCCCTTTTACTGGGGAAAGGAAATTACCCCCTGAAGTTATGGCCAACATCGAAGCGAAATATCATTTAAACGATCCCATTTACAAACAATACTTCGATTATTTAATTCAATTATCGAAAGGGGATTTAGGGCCTTCTTTTAAATATAAAGACTACAGTGTTAACACTTTAGTCGGTAAAGCATTCCCTGTTTCTGCAAAATTAGGGCTATCGGCCTTTGTATTAGCGGTTATTTTTGGTGTGGGGGCAGGCGTGATAGCCGCACTGAATCAAAATACCAAATGGGATTATACCGTCATGACATTTGCCATGACGGGGGTTGTGATACCGAGCTTTGTGGTGGCGCCACTATTAGTGCTTATCTTTGCGATTACCTTACGTTGGTTACCGGCGGGAGGTTGGAATGGTGGGCAAATTCAGTACATGTTACTGCCGATGGTTGCATTATCGCTCTCCTACATTGCAAGTATTTCGCGTATCACACGTAGTTCTATGATTGAAGTTTTACACTCAAACTTTATCAGAACAGCCAAAGCCAAAGGCTTGCCAATGAAACGCATAGTGCTACGCCATGCGTTAAAACCAGCATTACTGCCAGTGATCTCTTATATGGGGCCGGCATTTGTGGGGATTATTACAGGCTCTATGGTCATTGAAACCATTTTTGGATTACCGGGTATTGGTCAGCTTTTCGTTAATGGTGCATTAAATCGAGACTACTCATTGGTATTGAGTTTAACCATTATTGTGGGTGGTTTAACCATTTTATTTAATGCCATAGTTGATATTTTATACGCCGTAATCGATCCGAAAATTCGTTATTAATAGAGACTGGAGCACGTTATGTTATCGATGAAAGAAAATAGCGAAGCTCTGGGGAATTTCTCGGAGCAGCTAGATGTTGAAGGTCGTAGTTTATGGCAAGATGCCCGTCGTCGTTTTATGCACAATAAAGCGGCGATCACCAGCCTAGTACTACTATTTTGTATTTTACTTTTTGTCATTTTCGCCCCCATGTTATCGCCTTTTGTTTATGACGATACGGATTGGGAAATGATGTCAATGCCACCTGATTTTGCCTCAGCGCACTATTTTGGCACTGACTCATCAGGACGTGACTTATTAGTTCGTGTAGCAATTGGTGGACGTATTTCACTGATGGTAGGTATTGCAGCGGCATTTGTCGCGGTGATTGTTGGCACCCTCTATGGCGCGATGGCAGGTTATATCGGTGGGCGCGTTGACTCAGTGATGATGCGTTTACTGGAGATATTAAACTCCTTCCCATTTATGTTCTTTGTTATCTTACTGGTGACCTTTTTTGGGCAAAATATCTTACTGATCTTTGTTGCCATCGGCATGGTATCTTGGCTCGATATGGCTCGTATCGTACGGGGACAAACACTTAGTTTAAAACGTAAAGAGTTTATTGAAGCGGCGTTAGTCTGTGGTGTGTCATCACGTAATATCGTCCTTAAACACATCGTGCCGAATGTATTAGGTGTTGTTGTGGTATACGCTTCATTACTGGTTCCTAGCATGATCTTATTTGAATCATTTTTAAGTTTCTTAGGATTAGGCACACAAGAGCCATTAAGTAGTTGGGGAGCACTACTGAGTGATGGTGCAAATTCAATGGAAGTTTCTCCTTGGTTATTACTTTTCCCAGCTGCATTTTTAGTTGTCACCTTGTTTTGCTTTAACTTTATCGGTGATGGTTTACGTGACGCGTTAGATCCGAAAGATCGTTAAGGAGAACATGATGACAAATTCAACAAATAAGCCATTGTTAAGTGTAAAAGATCTCTGTGTCACCTTTGGTACTCCAGATGGGGATGTAACCGCAGTAAATAAGCTCAACTTTGAGCTATCTGCAGGGGAAACCTTAGGAATTGTCGGTGAATCTGGCTCTGGGAAATCGCAAACGGCGTTCGCCTTAATGGGATTATTAGCTAAAAACGGTCGTACTGCTGGAAGTGCGCATTTTAATGGTCGTGAAATTTTAAACTTACGCCAAAGTCAATTAAACAAAATGCGCGCTGAAGAAATATCCATGATATTTCAAGATCCAATGACCTCACTTAACCCTTATATGAAAGTCGGCACTCAGTTAATTGAAGTGCTTATGCTTCATAAGGGCATGAGTAAAAATGATGCATATGCGGAATCTGTTCGCATGCTTGATGCAGTAAAAATGCCCGAAGCCCATAAACGTATGGGCATGTATCCCCATGAATTCTCTGGTGGGATGCGCCAACGGGTAATGATAGCGATGGCACTATTATGTAAGCCAAAACTATTAATTGCTGATGAGCCAACAACGGCACTGGATGTGACTGTTCAGGCACAAATCATGACACTGCTAAACGAGCTAAAAAAAGAGCTTAATACAGCCATTATCATGATCACCCATGACCTCGGTGTGGTTGCGGGTATTTGCGACAAAGTACTGGTAATGTATGCTGGGCGAACCATGGAATATGGTAATGCGCGAGATATTTTCTACCAACCATCACACCCATATTCTATTGGGTTGCTGCAAGCAGTACCTCGTTTAGATGGTGAAGATGAACGTTTGGCGACCATTCCGGGTAATCCTCCTAACTTATTGCGTTTACCTAAAGGTTGCCCATTCCAGCCTCGTTGCCAATATGCAACAGAGCAGTGTTTGAATAGTGAACCTCAATTAACACAATTTGCTCAGGGAAGATTACGAGCCTGTTTTAAAGCGGCGGAGGAGTTAGTATGAGCCAAGCCACCTTACAAGATAGAAAAGTGATCCTCGAAGTTAACGATCTAAAAGTTTATTTCGATGTACAAGATAATAAACAGTGGTTCTGGCAACCTAAAAAAAGCCTCAAAGCCGTTGATGGCGTTACCTTACGTTTATACGAAGGTGAAACCTTAGGTGTAGTAGGGGAATCTGGTTGTGGCAAATCAACTTTTGCGCGTGCCATTATCGGCTTAGTTAAAGCATCGGGTGGTACAGTCACTTGGTTAGGCAATGACTTATTAGGCATGGGCAATAAACAGTGGCGCGATGTTCGTCAAGATATTCAGATGATATTCCAAGATCCACTTGCCTCCTTAAACCCAAGAATGACGATTGGCGATATTATTGCCGAACCACTAAAAACCTATCATCCGAAAATGAAACAGGCTGAAGTGGTTGAAAAAGTCAAAGCGATGATGATGCGAGTGGGGTTATTACCAAACTTAATTAACCGCTATCCTCATGAGTTTTCTGGTGGACAGTGTCAACGGATTGGTATTGCTCGCGCACTGATCTTAGAGCCAAAACTGGTTATCTGTGACGAACCTGTATCGGCACTGGATGTTTCTATTCAAGCTCAGGTAGTCAATCTACTGAAAGATATCCAAAAAGAGATGGGATTATCGCTCATCTTTATTGCGCATGATCTTGCGGTAGTGAAACACATCTCAGATCGTGTCTTAGTGATGTATTTAGGTCATGCGGTGGAATTGGGGACTTATGATGAAGTTTATCATCACCCATTACACCCTTATACCAAAGCATTGATGTCAGCGGTGCCTATTCCTGATCCGGATAAAGAGCGTAACAAGCATATTGATTTGTTAGAAGGAGAGCTTCCTTCACCAATTAATCCACCATCAGGCTGTATTTTCCGTACACGTTGTCC
>NZ_CAWQOK010000065.1:0-117473 GCF_963896075.1 Proteus sp. G4415 | reverse complement strand
TTATATTTAATGGTTGAAATTTATAATGTGATACTCTTATTTAGAGTGTTTTGTGTTTCAATATAAAAACGATAAGATAATAAACGCATTAAAACGCTTCACTCCAATTGCTGGGGGAGTTAGTCGAGTCCAATTATCCAATGGTTTCGATAGATGTCTAAAAATTATTATCTTTCCCTAGCCACCGACACCTTAGCCAGTTCTAGATTACTAGCCAAGCAGTTAGAAAATATTGGGGATGATGCGTTTAAACTAGGATAATTGCTGGCATCCGATAAAACAGCTATAGTAGCAGAACAAGGTCTGTTTGCATTAAAAGATTTAGCTAAATAGATATAAATATATAACCATTTGGGGCATTTAATCTTAAATTTTTTGGCTACATCATCTACAATTTCGGCGTATTTAATACCGTTACGAGGGATCGTATTCGCTAATGTTCTACCGCCAACATACTGTAGTTCTCGAACAAGTAGATGTAGAATTTCTTCATCTGATTTATTATAGTTTTTAGCGTTCAGCAACACACTTTTTACTTTATCTGACATTGATAAACCAAACTTTCCAGTATTGGTTATGTAATTAATCAGTAAATCGATGCCATTTTAGAGTTTGAAATAATAGTTCTTATTGTTTTCACGAAAGGTTATGGCAATAAATAGGTCGATAGTTTGAACTATAAATAATTAATTTAGGGAAATAAATTAAGGTTTTTATGGAATACCAATTCAAATCATATAGTAAAGGCAGCAAGAAAAAATCATTACCTTCTTACATCTTTGTTATCCTGTACTGCTCTTGGTTAGCTTATCTATTTTTGTCGCTTTATTTAGGCGATAACATTGTATTATTTGAATGGTTTCCTAAATGGACGATTATTATTATTTTTGCTATTTTCACAGGGATTATTGGGGGAATATGGCACCCTTTTTTTCGCCCATCAAAGTATGTTATCAGTGATTATTATTGGGGGGCTTTTCTTGGCCTTATGATAATTATTCCAACTTTTAATGTGCTTGCTTATTTATCATTAGACCAAACAATTCACTACCAAACACAATATCATATCGTCTCGCCAGGGCCTGAACGTCTTAAAGCCCCTCAATGTGAATATGGTATACGGATAAAAGAGATTTATACAGGGGAATGGGTTTTTTGGTGTATTAGAGATCCAAAATCGAAAACCAAGGAAAATACGGGAACCGTATGGGTTACAGCAAAAACAGAGCCTATTGGTGCAGATATTGTTGATTATCAGTTTTACCCTCCTAACGCTCAGCAATAAATATGGGGTATCTAGGTTGATATAATTTAGCTTTTACCACCCAAACCAACCTGATTTTATGAGATAATCTTAACCAAACCTATTTTGTATATATTATCGGCAGTTAGCGTAAAAATAACCGACGCTAACTTAGCGCTTGCCGATAATAACTGATAAAAAAGAGAATCTATCGACATGGCTAAATCACCCGCGAAGAAAACAACCAAAGGCTTTGAAGAAACCCTTTGGGATACTGCTAATCAACTGCGTGGCAGTGTTGAATCTTCTGAGTATAAGCATGTGGTACTCAGTTTGGTGTTCCTGAAATTTATCAGTGATAAATTCGAAGCCAAACGCAGCCAATTAATCAAAAATGGTCAGGAAGCTTTTGTTGATATGGATGTTTTCTATCAACAAGATAACGTTTTCTTTTTGCCACAAGTATCCCGTTGGTCTTACGTCCAAGAGCGTGCGAAACAAGACGATATCGCGGTGATTATTGACACTGCATTATCCACCATCGAAAAAAGTAACGCATCATTGACGGGTGCATTACCAGATAACTATTTTTCCCGCCAAGGGCTAGAGCCGAAAAAGCTCGCTTCACTTATCGACAGCATTGAAAACATCAATACCCTCGCCACGGAATGTGGGGTAGGGGAAGAAGATCTAGTTGGTCGCGTTTATGAATATTTCTTAGGGCGTTTTGCCGCCAGCGAAGGTAAAGGTGGGGGCGAGTTCTATACGCCAAAATCGGTAGTTACATTACTTGCTGAAATGCTCGAACCTTATCAAGGCAAAGTATATGACCCGTGCTGTGGCTCGGGTGGGATGTTTGTGCAGTCACTAAAGTTTGTCGAAAGCCACCAAGGGAAAAGCAAAGATATTGCGATTTATGGGCAGGAGCTCACCAGCACCACCTATAAACTGGCGAAAATGAACTTGGCGGTAAGGGGGCTAACAGGCAATTTAGGGGAGCGCCCTGCGGATACCTTTTTTGCCGACCAGCACCCTGATCTAAAAGCCGATTTTATTATGGCGAATCCGCCGTTTAACTTAAAAGATTGGCGCAATGAAGCCGAACTGACCAATGATCCGCGTTTTGCTGGCTTTCGCACGCCACCAACAGGGAATGCTAACTATGCGTGGATCTTGCATATGCTGTCTAAGCTGAGTGAAGATGGTGTTGCGGGGTTTGTGTTAGCCAACGGTTCGATGAGTTCTAATACCAGCGGTGAGGGTGAAATTCGCCAAAAACTCATCGAAGATGATCGTATTGAGTGCATGATTGCACTACCCGGTCAGCTCTTTTTTACCACGCAAATCCCTGTTTGCTTATGGTTTATCAGTAAAAGTAAACAAGCCAGCGCCAAATATGGTTATCGTGATCGCCAAGGGGAAACCTTGTTTATCGATGCCCGTCACCTCGGCACTATGATAAGCCGTACCCAAAAAGAGCTTACCGCGCAAGATATCGCCACTATTGCCGATACTTTCCATGCGTGGCGCAGTAGCGAAAGCGAATTGAAACGTCGCATTACTGCCAAAGAAATCGGTATTAAGCAGTATCAAGATAAGGCAGGCTTTTGCAAAGTTGCTACCCTTGATGATATCAAGGCCAATGATTTTGTATTAACACCCGGGCGTTATGTGGGCGCTGCGGAGGTTAAAGATGATGGTGTGGCATTTGAAACCAAGATGCAGGAACTGACCCAAACCCTTTATCGCCAGATGAATGAAGCGGCAGAGTTGGATAAGGCTATCCGTAAAAATATGGAGGTGTTGGGTTATGGGGAGTAATAGCTGGCGGGAAGTAAAACTATCTGATTTAGGTGAGGTTGCACGAGGTCGTTCAAGACATCGACCTAGATATGCTGAACACCTATATGGGGGAGAATATCCTTTTATCCAGACAGGAGATATAAAAGCTTCTGAAGGTCGTATTTCTTCTCATGAGCAGACATACTCTGAGGCTGGTTTGGCTCAAAGCCGTCTTTGGCCAGCAGGTACAATGTGTATAACAATCGCAGCGAACATAGCAGAGACGGGAGTTCTACAGTATCCCGCATGTTTTCCTGATAGTGTTATTGGTTTTATTGCTGATAAAAATAAAGCAGATGTCTACTATATTGAGTATGTATTTAGAAAGTTAAGGAAAGATATTCAGCGGCAAGCAACTGGCTCTGTTCAAGATAATATTAATCTCCAGACTTTTGAACGATTGAAGTTTAAAGTACCTCATGTTGAAGAACAGCATAGAATTGCCAACTTTCTTAACCATTTTGATAAAAAAATTACCCTCAACCGCCAAATCAACCAAACTCTAGAACAAATGGCGCAAACGCTATTTAAATCATGGTTTGTGGATTTTGATCCTGTGGTTGATAACGCACTAGATGCGGGTTTTTTTGAACAGGATTTAGCTTTCTCTGATGAATTACTGCGTCGGGTTGAAGTGCGCAAAGCAGTGCGTGAAAGTGATAATTTTAAACCGTTATCAGAGGATATTCGGCGGTTATTTCCTAATGCTTTTGAAGAATGTACTGAGCCTGCATTAGGGCTTGGGGGGTGGGTGCCGAAGGGTTGGAATAACGGATGTATTTCGGATGTAGCTCATTATAGAACCAAACGCATTAACACTTCAGAGTTGACACTTACTAATTACATATCAACGGAAAATATGCTGGTTGATAGAAAAGGTATTCAGAAGGCAACAGCGCTTCCAACGGTAAATAGTGTGCCAGCATATACATCTGGCACTATTCTAATTTCAAATATTCGTCCTTATTTTAAAAAGATATGGTTAGCTAAAGGTGATGGTGGCTACTCTAATGATGTTCTTGGATTTGAAGTTAAAGATCAAGGAACCGAAGAATATTTATTTAATTTAATGTATCAAGATTCATTTTTTGATTTCATGATGGCGACTTCGAAAGGTTCTAAAATGCCAAGAGGCGATAAAAAAGCTATTCTAGGGTTGGAGCTTGTAGTGCCTCCATTAAAGTTGAGAAAGCTATTTTCTAAAAATGTGAATGGTTTTTATACGTCATCAAGTATTCGGAATAATGAAAATCATGCATTAGGCCATCTCCGAGACACACTCCTCCCAAAACTTATCTCCGGCGAGTTGTCTTTGAGTAATATAAAAATAGATATCCCAGAAGAAACTTTAATCTAATTTATTCGACCGCTTCACATTTTTCTTATTGTGAGGCGGTTTTTGTTATCGAATCAATTAAACTATCTTAATTAAAACAACTCGATATACTCGTTATTCTTCAAGTTGCAGCGTTGTTGGCTACGCTCAATAACCCGAATCACTTACTCCAGTAAGCTCATCGGGATTATTTCCCTTGCCGCCTAGCGGCAACTCGAATGATTTAGAGTATAAGAACGAATTCGCTAAAAACAAAAAGAAGCCACTGATATGAGCCATATCTTCACTGAAGCCAAATTGGAACAGGCGATAATAGAACTGTTAGGACAACATGCAAATAATGCTGGGCAAATCTGCTATCCGCATTATCTTGGCATTACTATCCCGCGCAAAAACAACAGTGAAGTATTGATAGTGGATGATTTGCGCCAGTATCTTGCTAAACAGTATCAAGCAGATGGCATCACCGACGGTGAGATCACCAGGATTGTACAGCAGTTGCAATCTCTCCCTGCGAGTGATCTCTACCAAAGCAACAAAACCTTCTGCCATTGGCTCAGTAACGGCTTTTTACTCAAGCGTGAAGATCGCAACCAAAAAGACCTATATATCGAACTTATCGATACTCAAACCTTGCCCGACCAATTAGTAAAATTATTTGCAGGGGAAGTCGAGCTATCCGTAGCAGATAATAATCGCTATCGGCTAGTTAATCAGTTAGAAATAGAAGGTCAGGCGCGAGACGGCGGGGTGCAACTGCGCATCCCTGATGCGATTTTATACGTCAATGGGCTACCGCTGGTGGTCTTTGAATTCAAATCGGCAGTGCGTGAGGAAGAGGCAACGCTATTTGATGCATGGACACAGCTTTGTGTGCGTTATCGTCGCGATATTCCCAAGTTATTTGTCTATAACGCCTTGTGTATTCTCAGCGATGGCGTGAATAATAAAATGGGTAACCTGTTTGCTCCTTATGAATTCTACTACGCATGGCGTAAAATTAACGGCAACGAATCAACGGAAAAGCAGGGCATCAACGGCCTGTACACCTTAATTGAAGGGTTATTCCATCCTGCTCGTTTATTGGACGTACTAAAAAACTTTGTTTTCTTCCCAGATACTAGTAAGCATGAAGTGAAAGTGTGCTGCCGCTACCCACAGTATTACGCGGCTCGTAAGCTCTATTACAACATTGAGAAAGAGCGTAAACAGATCACTGCGGATGGTGAAAATATCGGTGGTAGTGGTAAAGGGGGCACCTACTTTGGCGCCACAGGGTGTGGTAAAAGCTACACCATGCAGTTTTTAGCGCGTCTATTGATGAAAAGCGTCGATTTTGCCAGCCCAACGATTATTTTAATCACTGATCGTACCGATCTTGATGAACAGTTGGCAAAACAGTTTTGCAATGCAAAAGCCTTTATTGGCGATGAAATTATTGTGCCCGTCACCAGTCGCCAAGATTTACGTGATAAGCTAGCAGGGCGTGCTAGTGGCGGGGTATTCCTCACCACCATTCATAAATTTACTGAAGATATCCAACTGCTTTCTGAGCGCAGTAATATTATCTGTATTTCAGATGAAGCTCACCGTAGCCAAATCAATCTCGACCAAAAAATTATCATCAACCAAGAAGACGGTACGGTTAAAAAGACCTACGGCTTTGCTAAATATCTACATGATTCACTGCCGAATGCTACTTACGTCGGTTTTACCGGAACGCCTATTGACGCCACCCTAGATGTCTTCGGGGAAACTATCGATAGCTACACCATGACTGAATCGGTGAATGATGAAATCACCGTGCGCATTGTGTACGAAGGGCGTGCGGCTAAAATTGCCCTTGATAACAGCAAACTGGATGAGATCGAACGTTATTATCAAGAATGTGAAGCCCAAGGCACTAGCGAATATCAGATAGAAGAAAGCAAAAAAGCCATGGCGAACATGAACTCTATTTTGGGTGATCCTGATCGTATTGATACGTTAGCGAAAGATTTTGCGCAACATTATGAAAAACGAGTAGAAGAAGGTTCTACCATCAAAGGGAAAGCGATGGTGGTTTGTGCTAGCCGTGATATTGCTTATGCGTTTTATCAGAGCCTAAAATTACAACGGCCAGAGTGGTTTGAAGCGAAACAGGCAATTGACGGTGTGGAACTCACCGAACAAGAGAAAAGCGAGTTAATGCCTTTACCAATGGTCAATATGGTGATGACTCGTGGGAAAGATGATCATGAGGCGATGTACAACTTACTGGGAACAAAAGACTACCGCAGAGAGTTAGATAAACAGTTTAAGAACCCGAAATCCAACTTTAAAATCGCCATTGTGGTGGATATGTGGCTGACGGGCTTTGATGTGCCTGAGCTAGATACCATCTATATCGACAAGCCGCTACAAAAGCATAACCTTATTCAAACCATTTCTCGAGTGAATCGTCGTTTTGAGGGGAAAGAGAAGGGGCTGGTTGTTGACTATATCGGGATTAAAAGCCGTATGAATATGGCGCTGGCGATGTATTCTAAAGCCGATAAATCTAACTTTGAAGATGTTCAGCAATCCATTGTAGAAGTCCGTAATCACCTCAATTTGCTTTCACAGGTATTTCATCAATTCGATAGTCGCGATTACTTTTCAGGCTCGCCAACACGGCAATTAGACTGCCTTAATCGGGCGGCTGAGTTTGTCCTGCAAACCAAGAAAGTTGAACTGCGCTTTATGGGCTTAGTAAAGCGGTTGAAAGCCGCTTATGATATTTGCGTGGGCAGTGAAGATATCACCCAAGATGAACGTGAACATATCCATTTTTATTTGGCTGTACGCTCTATAGTCTATAAATTAACCAAAGGTGATGCCCCAGATACGGCGCAGATGAATCAAAAAGTACGTGAGATGATAGCGGAAGCCCTTAAAGCCGAAGGCGTGGAAGAGATCTTCACTTTAGGGGATGAAAAAGCTGAAAATATCGATATTTTTGATGATGAATACATGGCTCGTATCAATAAAATCAAGTTGCCGAATACCAAAATGCAACTGTTGCAAAAGATGCTTCAAAAGGCCATTAGTGATTTCCAAAAGGTCAATCAGCTGCAAGGGATTAATTTCTCCAAGCGATTCCAAGCATTGGTTGAGCAGTATAACCAACGCAAAGAAAATGATGTGCTCAATGGCGAAGAGTTCGACGATTTCACTGCACAAATGGCGGATATGATTTATGACATCAAGGCAGAAATGATGTCGTTTGAGGATATCGGCATTGATATGGAGGAGAAAGCCTTCCTCGATATTTTGCAGCATATGTGCCAGAAATACGATTTCACCTACGATGACGACAAAATGCTGGCACTTGCTAAGGACATGAAACTTATTGTCGATGACAGCACACAATACCCTGACTGGAGCAACCGGGAAGATATTAAAGCGAAGCTGAAAGTTGACTTGATTTTGTTATTACATCGTTATGGTTTTCCGCCAGTGGCCAATGATGAAGTATATAAAAGTGTGCTGGAACAAGCCGAGAACTTTAAGAAATATCAATTGGGGTGATTGGTAATCGCTGAAATATCGAAGGTGACTCTAATTTACTGAATTAACACACCTAGATGGGAGGAATTGATGGCACAACCGTTTATTCATACCTCTGAGTTTTGCTGGTCACCTCAAGAACTAGACATAATGGCCCAAGCGATTGAGTCTTGCTTTTTGCAATATCAAATAAGAGGTGAGGTTGTCAGTTATGATGAAGGCGCAACATTTACACTCTTTAGAATCGAATTGGGTAGAGGGATAAAAGTCTCTCAAGTGATAGCGTTAGTGCCAGAATTGTGTCGTTCCCTGAGCGTCGTTGATATAAAAGTTATTGATTTTATTGCGGGTACACCTTATATCGGATTACGAGTCACTAACACATATCGTCGAGCGGTGTCTTTTGTTGAATGCTTTAATCTATGGAGCGGAATCAATGGGTTATCTACCCTTTCTGTCATGTTAGGTGAAGATATTATAGGAGAACCAATAGGCTGGGATTTGGCTCAAATGCCACATTTACTTATTGCAGGTGTAACGCGCTCAGGCAAGTCCATGTTAATGCATTCCTTGGTAATGAGCATTTTATACAGAAACTCGCCGGATAAAGTTCGCTTTGTGATGTTTGATACAAGCCAGCTTGAACTCAGTTTATACAACGATATACCCCCCTTATTGTTTCCTGTTGCCTCTGATTCTATTGAATCAATAAAGCCATTATCGTTTTTAGTCTCTGAATTGCAACGCCGTCAAAAATTATTTAGTGCGTTAAATCAGCGCAATTTGAGTGGTTACAATAAGATAATATCAAATGCAAAAGAGTTAGGTAAGCCTATACCTGATCCTTTCTGGTGCCCTAATAAAAATTATAGTGAGCATCCTTATTTAGACAGTGAGCCTGAAATTGTTGTTTGTGTTGATGATTATGTTCAACTCATTGGCGAGTATAAACAAATAGGAGAAATGTTAGTTCTATTGAGTCAGCAAGGTTATGCGGTTGGCATTCATCTAATACTAACGACTCGTAGCCCTGTATCCACCAGTATCGGTTCACAGCTTCGAATTAATATCGCTACACGTATTGCTCTTTCTGTATCGTCTAGGGCTGATTCTAATTTAATTCTTGGACAGTATGGCGCTGAGTCACTATTTGGTTTGGGTGACATGTTATTTGTATCACCGAGTTTCTCTGGGCCTATAAGAATTCAAGGTGCTTATGTGAGTGATTCAGATATTAGGGATGCGGTCGATTATTGTAAACGATGGGGAAGCGTGAGTTATCTTAATCTTTATGATGATGTCCAGAATACAAATATGTCAGCTGAAGAGCTTGACCCATTATTTGCTCAAGTAGTTGAATTTACGGTAGGAAAACAGTGGGTTTCTATTTCAGGTATTCAGAGACAATTTCGAATCGGTTATAACAGAGCAGCAAGGATTATAGAGCAGTTAGAATTACAGGGTATCGTTAGTGAACAAAATTGTAATGGCAATCGAGAGGTATTAGCTCCACGGTTTGATAGCTAGTAATGACTATATCTGTATTGATTCGTCAACCAATCTCTGATCTTGTTCTAAATTTCTCGGCTTTATTAACTAGTATTCTATTTTTAATATCCTATTGACTCACTCTGCTAATGTATTTTGATAACAGTCATAACTATCTCTCATAGAACATTGAATATTATGTTTTTTATGAATTTCCTGATATTCCGACGAACAATATTGTATCCGTTGATTAGGAAGAAGAACGCAGACAAAAAGAAGAAGAAGAAAATTAGGACCCAATAAGATACCAAAATTGATAATGGGTTGATTATATTTATTTTGCTCAAGGGAAAATTAAATGATAATAATAATCATTCCTAATGCGGCCTAAATAAATGGGTTGCCTGAGGGTATTTACGCTACATGCACTGTTTTTATACACAGTGTAAATCATACTTAGCTTGTCGAGCATTTAATATACTCTATCTTTATCCAGATAAATGAATAAGGAAATTTTTATGGATGAAAAAAGGCTACCCATTATCAAGTCATTGGATTTGATGAAAAGAAATATTTGTCCTGTCTGTGGCAAAATGGACTGCCAATTTTTGACTAAAGATAAGCATTGCAAAGAGATGATGGATCTCTATCATTCAGGGGAGTACGCTAAAGCGCATAAAATCTTTATGCAACGTTATGCTCAATTTATTGGCATGCAGAGATTTGCATTAAAGAAAGCGATTGATACTTTTGATTCGATTACACATTTCACTCAGGGTAATTATATCAATAAACCAATCCCCTCAGAGTTAAATTTGGCTATCACCTCCGCACAATCGACGCTTATTCCAGGAAAAACGCTTAATAAAGCGACACTCGCGCCTGTTGCTGTTTTTACGCCTACGTTAACCACTGCTAGTACAACAACAGCAATAGAAACGTTAGGAGCGATTTTAGGTCGGGCACTGGGTTTAGGGGCAGGGCTGATGTTGTACTCACCTCCGGTGGGTGAAGGCAGTGATCGCTACCCAGCCATGATTTATGATGAATACCCTAAAAATAGAGAAACCGCATTAACGAGGGAAGGTAGGGTATTAAATATTCCGAAAGAAACTCAGTTAAGAGAAATAGCGAAACAAAAAGGCATGATAAATACGTCTGCCGTTATTGTTGAAAAGGGGGTGAACGGAGCAAAGCAAATTGAACTAGTGAAAACGGAGACCCCAGTTAAAACACGCGTGGTAGAAGCGAGAAAAACGGCCGAGAAAGGTGTTTTTGCCTATACGTTACCAAATGAAAAACAAGAAAGAAAGGTTCAAATAGGCAATGCGACGATTTTAAAAGGTATCGCCCCACCTCAACCGAAAAGGCATAGGTATCTACCTGGTAAGGTGTATGATATTTCAAGATTTAATGAATTGCCGTTAGAAGCACCTACTTTTTTCAGCGAAAATGAAAAAAGACAGTCGATATTGCGAGAGCCCGTGATTTTGATTTTTCCGTGGGAATTAGGGATAAAACCGATCTATTTGTCGACAGGGAAAAAAGACAATTCTTCGGAAATTAAAATTGAAGGAAAAATTCAAGACCAGATGGGAGGACGTGGTTGGAGTGAAAAAGATATCCAAGATGTTATTGCTAAAGGTGCTAAAGGAAAATCTGTTGATCAGCGTAGACCTAAAAATACGGATGATGGTTTAGGTCGTAATGATCCAGCCACAGTGTATGGTGAGCCAGGAAAATATGTGGTGGTGAATGATCGCACCGGAGAAGTAGCACAGATTAGTAATAAAAATGATCCTAGATGGATTGATGACTCACGAATTCAATGGGAGAAACAATGATGGAAAAAAAATTATTTGATTACAACGTATTATATAACAATGGTGAAGAATTCTTTAAATTAAAAGGCAACGCCTGCATGTACTTATCACCAAAAGCTGCAATTGAAGTGTGTCAGGAGGCAACAAAGCGTAATCTGTGGATTTCAGGTATCGATGGTGGTCACTGGCTGAATCCTGGATTCCGTCCAGATGGAAGTGCATCTTGGTCAGGCAAAACTAAATTATTTAATGAGAACAAAATATCAGAAAATAATCAGTTGGCCATTGAAAATATTCAGGAAGATGCTGCAGCCGGATATACAGCATTCATTGTCACGTTAAGAATGCCTTAATTTTTTAAGGGATGAAATAAAACGATACCCGTTACTTGCGGATGAGTGGCGGGTACTCATTCACAATAGCTCCGCAAGGGTTTATTAAGAAAGCCTCCCCAATAATTAATATCAATTCTGATGGTTCATTCATCACTAACGACGAATCAGAAGGTGCTACGGTTACTCGAGTAGCTCAAGGTGAATATTTCATCGAAGGTGTTTTAGGCTTTAACTCAGATGCAGGTTGGGGCGGTGTCGATGGTGGTATTGAAATTCCACTTGATGTTAATAAACAGCCGTTGATATGGGTAGACTCTGAAGTTATGGAGGACGGTTCTATCCTCGTGAGAACGTATCATCGAACTCACCCTAACGCACCTAAATTCGCCCGTAATGATATTGATGGTTACAAAGACGGCGACCCAATAGATATCCCTGATGGTCGTTTTATTTCCGTTCGTGTACAGATGCCTGAGCAATCCATCTATAACGTGAGAATGCGTGAGATGGAGGAAGCGCAGAAAGCGGAAGAAGAATGCAGACAAAAAGAAGAGGAGATGAAGTCTCAATTTGGGCTGGGTGAAAATGATGCATTGCTATAATTAATTATTCTGTCTTCAAATACTGCACCGATTTTCCATCCGGTAACTTCTTACTTCTCTCACGATAAAACGCTAATCGTTCATTAAAATACTCGCGCAAATGTGCTGGCTGTTGCCGTTCAACTTCGGACGCAACAACTGGCATATTGAGTCGCTCTTTATATGCGACACCTGAAGCGGCTAAATCGACATTAATCTTGTCTTTTTCTTCTTGAGTTAGTTCAGCAAGATTTTTCATTTGATAAGCTCTATTAATGAATTGGAGAGTAATTATAGCATAAGAATAGGGCGAAAATTGGAACTTAAACAAGGTAAATCTGATGTGGGTTTTACACCAGTTTTACACCAAGCAAATTCCAGACATAAAAAAACCAACCGTAAGTGGTTGGTTTTCTTAAATAAAAATGGTCGGCATGATAGGATTTGAACCTACGACCCCTGACACCCCATGAAACCGATTTTAATTTTCCTAACACTTTGATTATAAATATAAATAATGCATTTACATGTGATTACATACAGTGCCAAATATACAAAATATGCATTATAAGAATCAATGAGTTAAGGGGAGTTTTACCACTATGTTTATTCCTGTTAGCTCAGGTTTGAGCTAACAGGTTTTGTAGGAAGAGTATAACTAATACAGATAGTCTGGCTTGAGCGAAGAGGTGAAGTTGATAATGACGGACTAATTTGAAAAGTAGCTATTGAAGCTAGGGGTAATTCATTTCATATATGAATGTTTGCTTCTCATTTTTTATGTTAAGATTATTAATGATATTCATGAAGTAGTATTAACATTATAGCTATATCTTTCTATATACTTTAATAGAGGTAATAATGAAACCAATCAAAGATCTAATTCTTGGTTATGCTGATGCTGAGAATTATAAGAGAAGAGAAAATAAAGAATTACTTAATAAAGTATTTATACGTGATAGTCATTTGTCAAAATTATGTGAACCGAATATTTCGTTCCTTGTTGGAGATAAAGGTACTGGTAAAACTGCATATTCTATCTATCTTTCAAATAATAATATTAATAATACTTTAGCTACTACTAAATATATAAGAGAGACAGAATACCAAAAGTTTATCACTCTCAAAACAGAAAAACACTTGAGTTTGTCTGATTTTTCAGGGATATGGAAGGTTATACTATATTTATTAATATCGAAACAAGTATTAGATAAAGAAGGGGCGATTTCCAAGTTACTAAACTATACAAAATTCTCAGCACTTACTAATGCAATAGATGAATATTATCTTAAAGCATTCTCACCAGAAATAATTCAAGCTCTCAGTTTTGTTCAAGAATCAAAAATTGCAGCTGAATTACTTCATAAGCATGCAGCTTTAAGAGGTGAAGAAAAAGAATCTTTGTCTTTTTCTGAAAGTAGATTTCAAATAAATTTATTTTACATACAAAAAAAATTTGAAGAAGCTTTTAACCAAATTCGTTTATCCCAAAACCATATCTTATTTATCGATGGTATTGATATTCGCCCATCATCAATTCAGTATGATGATTATCTAGAATGTATCAAAGGCTTAGCTCACGCCGTCTGGGAAATTAATAATGATTTTTTCCCAAATATAAAGGGCGGAAAAGGTCGAATGAAGGCTGTTCTCTTAATCAGACCAGATATTTTTGAGTCTATAGGATTACAAAATCAAAATGCAAAAATCCGAGATAATTCAGTTTTTCTCGACTGGAGAACTGAATATACTAACCACCGTAACTCTCAATTATTTGAGGTGGTTGACCACATGCTTGGAACTCAGCAAGAAATAGAATGTGAAAAGGGGCTATCTTGGGATCATTATTTCCCTTGGGATTCACCAAATGTTCATAATAGCTATAACCATCCCACATCATTTATTAATTTCCTTCGTTGGTCTTATTACCGTCCAAGAGATATATTACGAATGCTTGAAATTCTAAAATCACACAGTAACGGTAATAGTAGAAAAAATAATTTTACTCTAAGTGACTTTGAAAATCCTAGAGTACAAAGAGATTACTCTAACTATTTACTTGGAGAAATAAAAGACCATTTGTCTTTTTATTATGGTAATGATGATTATGAGATGTTTTTAAAGTTCTTTGGATTTCTCTCAGGTAAAGATACTTTCGATTACTCCGAATATCTCTTAGCATATGGAGAACTTGAAGCTCATATTAGTTCTACTTCGACGATAAAGCCAAAATTTATGACGACGGCTAACGACTTTCTTCAATTTCTTTTTGATCTCAATGTAATATGCTATATAGAAACAACAGAAGATAATAACAAATTTATTCGTTGGTGTTTTAGAGAAAGAAGTTATGCAAATATTTCACCAAAAGTAAAAACAGGGGTGAAATATCAGATATTTTATGGTTTAGCAAAATCATTAAATGTTGGAAAAACATTTAAAAAATAAAAACTGATGGCGAGTATTTTCTCTCTCTATTTATCTAAATGGCCATATATTACTACATGGCCATTTGATGTGGAAATATATTCATAAAACCCACGATAAAAATCAAACTAGTATTGTACTGAGGATAGCTTAGTCGTGCCTAGCGACAGTGAGCCACACAATGTTTGTTTTTGATAAACTGCGGGTAAAGTTAGAATTGGTTCAGTTGTATCAGGCTATATCTGAGCCAATACAACATTATGCTATTTCACAATGTGGCACTTCAACCCATTGTACATGGTTTTCAGTATAAATTTTTGTCGATTCTGCATCACTGTGAGCCATTCGTGCTTGTGGATCAAAACCACGTTGTTTAAACATAAAGGCCGCCAACGCTCTTATTTCATGAAAGGTAGGTCTTTCATCTAATGGCAAATGACTGGCAACGCCCACTCGATCACGCAACGCTGAAAATGCACGGCTAAGGTAATCTGGTGCAACTTGTGTTGGATGATTCACTTCTTTACTCACCTTATTTGGGATACGAGCAGGTAGTCTATGCACAATATAAGGGCTTGCCACATTGTCACGGCTATTATCGATAATATCCTTAAGCGCTTTACCTATGGGGATCGCAATATGAGATGCCTCTTTATGTTGCACTTTTTGCCTGTGAATATAAATCATTCCGTATATTCCATTTAAGGGTTCTTCATACCATAAACACCCACAGATGCCTTCTTTGGGGGCTTTGATATTGTATTTTATGCGTGATACTTCAAGCCTTGCTTGTGTCGTCTGTAACGCCAGATCCATTGCTGTTCTTAACCAAGGTTCTGCGGATGCTCTAATTTTAAGAAAATCATCATAAGATAATCTTCTACGTTTTTTCCCATCGACTCTTTTCATTTTCTTACGTTCAGCTGGGTTATCAAACATAAGAGATTCATCCATTGCGTAACTAAAAATTTTCTTTAGAAAGCTTACCTTACGATTTTGTACATTAGCAGAAGCATCGGCATGATATTCATTAATATAGCCATTTACATGTTCCAGTGAGATTTCATTTGCGGGGATATCTTTAAAAAAGATCTTAATTCTCTCTAAGTCATTAACCCAGTTACTAAGTGTACTGTCTGATGGTTTCTCATCATTAGTGATCCGTAAAAATAACTTATCTAAATGTTCTGAGAGAGGGAGTGCCTCTCCATATTGCCCTCCCGAGTCAATAATTAATGAGTTAACAGAAACGCATTTTTCTGGTCGCATAATATTGTTGTATTCTCTGGCTATTGCGATAGCTTTTGCTTTATCTGCACCAATGCATTTTCTTAAACCATTAGTTAATGTAAGGCGATATTGTTTAACTGATTTATCAAAATAAAGAAAGTCAGGTAGATGCCTAAATTCCTTTCTTCTCGGTCTACTGGCCATATCACGAAGCCCTTATTAACTCATCGACACATGAAGAAATAACGGACTCGATACCCCAACGTTCGGATGAATATACCCAAACAGAACAATCAACGATTTTGCCTTTTAATAAACCTGTTTCTACCCATTTTTTTATGGTTCTATTATCTGGAATAGAACCTACTTCAAATTCTCGTTTAGCCCACGCACTAGCTTTCATCAGTTTTCCGCTCATTTTGGTCTTGCCTCATCATCAATAAAATAAGTCGGTCTGCTGTATCACAGGAGTGTTTGATTTCAGCGTCAGTGCATGGTCTATTTCTTACACTGAACGCTAACCGACCTAATTTAATATCAAAACTTGTTAATACTTGGTTCCCTGGTTTCCAAGGTGTTAATAATTTCATGGTGGTCACCCATTGGTCTTGAATAAGCCACCATGCTAATAACAACGAAAAGTAAAAACTGATTATGCTTAATCAACTTTTTACTCGAATAATTCCCTCTACTGGATAGCACTCTGCAATTTTTCCTTTGGTCGCGAGTACCTCTTTATCAATTAAACAATTTTGTTCATCAGGATAAATGTAGCCATAGGGCTCAAACTGACAATTTACCGAACTACATACCAAAAGGAATAAACCATACATTATTGTTCACTCCTTTGTTGCTCCGCGGGAGTAGGCTGAAGTTCAATTTTGACGTGTGCAGGAAAATCGTATGAAACATGGCAACGTCTATCTGTTGAAACAAAGCCATGTGTACCATCAGGTAATGTGATCTTTACGGCTTGGTCTTTTTGTTGAGAGTGTCTAAGCATTGGTCTTGCCTCTTTGTGACATGTCACTTAATGAATAATAGCTGTATTTATAGGGTGCCCCAGTTGTAGCAATAACGCTTTTTGCATTGATGAAAGTGCTTGCTGTTCTTGCTCTGTGACATTTTTTGTTGATGCTGTAGACCATTCGATACTGCATTTATTGGTTGCTTCATCATGGGTAATAACAACTTCTAACTTCATGGCCATAACGTTTATCTCCTGATAATGCGCCCAATAAAGGGCGCTATTATGAATTAACGAACCATTAATGATCGGTCACCAACTTCTAAGTGAGCACCAGGTATTTCAATTCCGTTTTCAAGCGCTTCTTTGATGCCTTTTTTATCAGGCGCGGTGATGGTTTGAACATCAACCAACTCATCCGGTAATAAAGCCTCATTGTCGATAATGACTCGAACAACACCAGCTCTAGCAGTGAATGTATTTTTTGTTGTTTTTAATTTATCTAATCCTGAAGCCAATAAGCAGTTAAGAGCATATTTCTTTAGGTTTTTAGCTTGGTTTTCGAATGATTTTTTACGATCAGATAAACGTTTAGATTCTTCATCCAGTGTTTTAGCTTGACCTTCGATATTGCGAACGTGGTGCATAATTGCATCCAATTTATCACCTAACTCGCCCTCGATACCTGCCAATGTATCTGCGATATCTTCAGCAGTGAATTCTCCTGTTTCAACGAGTTGCTGTAATTTTTCGTAATTGGTCGCCAGTGCGATAGCGGTAGTATTGGTCATTAGATTGCCTCTTCTTTCTGTTTCAGTTTGTCTAAACACTCTTTTTCGATTTGGTTTAATCGACGTAAACGACCGGACAAATACTTCTCGTAATCTTCGTCACGACGTTCTTGAGCTGATTTAATATGTGCAGAAATTTCGCGCGTTAATGTCGATGCAATACCTCGTAATTCATTTGCTGTAACAGCACTACGCATCACTTCTGTATGTTTAGTAAATTTCTCGTCTAATTCTTTGCGAATACGTGTGATATCTTCCGCTTTTTCACTGGCATTTTTGATTTCAAACTCAAGCTTATTGCTTACTATATATTCAGGGTTATCATGCATACCCATAAAGACATCAGAGCTAAAGCCAAGCATTGATAGGGCTTTTTTGATGGCATCAGTCAGCGATTTTTTAATAGCTTCACCGTCAACCTTAATGCCATAGTTAGTTTGATAGCGGTATGGTGTCGCACCATAACTTTCAAACTCACCGCGGGTTTCACATTCGATGATGTACCAAAAACGGATCTTAATTGAGTGGTTTTGTTCGCAGAATAACGAGCCATCAGCATCGCGTAAAAAACGGGTTGCGACTTGTTTATTACGCTCATCAAGGACAGGTTCTAAAAGAGGCTTTCCATCAATAAATTTTTCTTCAAGGACTTCATATCCCCAACCTTCACCAATAGGACCGAATATTTCAGTTGCACGCATAAACATGTAAGTACTGTTTATACTGGTCCCCGTAAATCCCACGCCTTCTAATGGCTTAGTAAAGCGCGGGTCTGTACGTTGTACTTGTTTCCAAATACTTAGGTTATTAGCGTCACTCGCGTTAAGAACTTCATCAATAACACTGGCACGTTGCTCAAAATTATCTTGTTGTGCTGATGGTGTTTCGGGTTCTTTAGGCTCTACAGTTTGTTCAACCACCGGAGAACTTTCTGTTTTAGGGGCTACTTCTTGCTTTTTACGTGAATGTTTAGGCTTAGTTTCCTTTTCAACGGTACTTTTGCTAGATACCGAAGGGGTATTATCCAATTGGTTAGAAGTGATACTTTCTTCTTTTTCAGCATTGCCAGTAGGCTTGTTAATACCTAAATGACGGTCAATAAATTCTTTTCGCGCATTGGGATTATCTAATAACTCAGGTTGTTTTTTACTTTCAGCTATTAACGAGAAAATCTTGTCACGTGGTATATCCAAGATGCCAGCTGTTGTACGTAAATCCATTGACCAGCGTTTCCATGCTTTATTATCGTCATCTATCAGTTCTTTGGCTTTTTTTACTTGAGATGCGAGGACATTATTAGGATCAAAGTCATCTAACAGTGCTAAGGCAATTTCGGTATCTATGGTTGAATAGTTACGTTTGATAGAAGATGTTTCTTCTTGTTGTTGTTCTGGTTCTTCGGTTAGCCAGCTTTCACCTAATGATTTAGCTTCTTCAACGGTGACATCTTCATTAGCAAACTCATAGATAGCCTGTGCTATTTCCATTGTTTGCTCAGCATCCATCAAAGAAAGTTTTGTTATTTCAGCTAGGCCTGTAGCGATATTACGAATTTTGGGATCTTCTTTTCCTGCCAAATATTCCAGAGCAGTTGAAAATTCATTGTTAGTTATTTGAGTCTTTCCAAATAAAAGTAAACACGCAATTCTGGGCTTCGTTCCTAGTTTTTTGAAATTTTTATATTCAATAGGTTTCCATTGAGTTCCATCAAACTCATTTTCAACAGCAAATTTTTCATCGAATATATCTAAAGTAGGGCAAACAGAGCCGTCAAGGTGTTCGCTAATTAACGGATCATCAGTGTTAAAGTTATCCATAGCTTCTGGATATGCTTCAGATAATTTTACTACTGCAGTCGCTGTTGCCAGTTTTGCATTAGCGGTGTTTAACGCTATGGCCAGCGGTACAGCACCGTTGTTTGTACGAGCCTCGGTCGTAGGCTCAAATACACAGATAAAAGTTTTCATTGGTCTTGCCTCTTAATTTCCTGATTTTGCTAGTTTAATAGCTCGCTTAATGCCCGCTTTTTTGATAATTACACGCTTATATTTCCCATCAATGGGATTAGAGTAAGCCGTACCTGTTGAAGGGTAATATTCAACTCGTCTCTTACCTCCAATGATAGAAATATGTTGAGTGCCAGAAACTATCTCACTGTTATTTTCATGTTCAATAACAGATAGTTCAGCATCTAATACAGCATCAATTGCTAGATTAATTGCATCCATAATGTTCACCATCAGTAAGGAATTTCTTCATCTTCTTTAGCTATTGGTTTGCCTTCCAAGCAGAGAAGCATTTGGATTTGATCTTCTAACAAACTTGTTTTTACTTGGGCATCAGCTAGGATTTTTTCTTGTTCATTACGTAGAAAATCAATTTCAGCGTGAATGAGATCAGTTTGAGTAGGCTCTTTAAAAGGAACATCAACAGTGTGTTCAGCAATAACAAAACCTAGTCCAGCATTGGGATCGGCTTTAAATGCGTAGGCGTTATATTGGTAAGAGCCATCGAACTGTTTTTTAGCATGAAGATAGAGTGTGACTGTTAGGCTTTCAGGTTGTGCTTTCATAGCAACTCCTTTAAAATAACTGCGATCAGTGATTTATCATTGGTCTTGCCTCTTCTAGCGTTTGGTCGCGCTAGTAGAACTCCCGATAGCTTTGGTCGGCAATTCGGGGTAAAGGAACCCACTTCGGTGGGTTTTTTTACGTCTAAAATTTGTTGCCTGATTATTTATCCTCATCAGGCGGTTGAGGTTCCTGCATTCCGCAACGCAAGGATTCTGTGTATAATTCAGTCACCGCAACGTATTTAAGGAACTGAATTATGAGTGATAAAAAAATATTTCTTGGTATTTCTGCTGAACAATTTGTTTATGATATGGCTCTATCTTTAACCAGCAAAGATCCTGAGATATCAACTCCAGATGAATTCACTAAAAGAATGCTGGAATTAATTCCTGAGTGTCAAAAAGCAGTAGAAGCCAACCTACCTAAAAGTACAAGTTTCTTTGCTAGAAAACGCTAGCTATCTAATGATGCAAGAGCTGTTTTTAATATGGTTCTTGCTGTAGCATTTATATCGTTTTTATCATTGTTATATGGAGCTAATTCATTGCGTATTTTTAGGTTGACTTCATTAACAATTTTTACAATATGAAATATACTTAATTCATCAGATGGGAAGCTTGCCAGAACATCTTCGATATTTTCCGTTGAATTTTCGGTAATACCGCCAACTTGAATGCTAATATTATTTTTGTTATACAATTCAATAAAAGCAGACTTAACTGAGTTAGCAAATTCAATCGCAGACTCTTTTGTTGGATGACTATTTTTTAAAATATCAGCCAACGCAGTCGTTGCAATAAGTTGTACACTTTCTGGTAATTCTTCAAATTTCATATAACCCCCCATTTAAATTAAGTTGCCCGTCTTTCCGAGCTGTCAGGTCTGCCTTGTAGCTTTGGTCGATAACTAATTAAATTCCCTGGTATTGCTAAAAAACTTGCCGTTATGCCGTGGTAATCATGACAGGTCGCGATGAGAGCTGTGGTTCTCCTCCGACATAACAGCAAAACTAAATCTGAACACTGACCTAAACACTTGCTGTGTTGTTTTTGGTTGCTTTAATATTAGCGTTGCTATTTTGATTGTCAATAGCATTGCTAATATTTCGAGTTAAAAAAAACCACCGTATCGACGGTGGTTGTATGTAACACATTGTTATTTTATGCAAAATCAATCATTTTAATAGGAAGTGATTTTATTACTTTTCCAATAATTCGGAGATCATACATTTCTGACTCTTCAATATAAAACGTTTCATAAGCAGGATTATCTGATTTAACAGCTAGTTTTCTGCCCTTAACTCTTTGTAATCTTTTTATAAATAATGAATTTTCAAAACTAAACACATAAACACCATCGCCATCAAAAAATTCATTATGAGTATCAACAAAAACGACATCTCTTGGGTTTATTGCTGGAGACATGCTGTCACCGCTAATGTTAATTATTTCAATCCCTTTTAAACTTTTTCTACCGAATAAATCGAATACTTTTTCTGGAGAGAACTCAATAGATTTTATAGTGTCAGGGAATTCGTTATTTATAAAGCCACCAGGGCCTGCTTTTGCATATACATCCATCAGTCTTAAAGTCGTATGTTCATTTTGAGTTGATGTAGAAGAGGTTATTTGTTTTATTTCTTCTTCTTTTCCTGTTCGTCTAACGTAGTCTAACAACGTTTTTAGCTCTGGATTAATATCTTCAGGATCAACTTTCAATAATGATGCGAATTTTAAAATTGTATCAGTGTTTAAGGCTGTTCGGCCATTTAAATACTGACTTACTGCCCCTTGAGTAGCAAATCCCATAATCTCTGCGGCTTTTTCTTGAGTTAAGCCCAGAGATTCTCGTTTGGCTTCCCAAATGTTTCGTAAGTTTCGGGCGGCAATTTTATCTGATTCTGATATTTTTCTGTTCATTTTAGTATTTTATTTGTAATGCTAATAATTATCCAATAGCAATGCTATTGATTTATTAAATTAGCATTGCTAATATTCAGCTATTACATAAGCTGGAGGAAAACATGAAATTAGATCTGTATTTAAAAAAACAAAAAATCAGCCAAACTGAATTTGGGAAAACGGTTGGAGTAACTCAAGGGTTTATTAGTCAAGTTATTGCTGGTAGCTACTACCCTAAAGGTCGAAAAGCTATCGAATGGTCAGCAAAAACCAATTGGTTAGTAACTCCACATGATCTTAATCCAGTTGATTATCCAAATCCTTGGGATGGCTTGCCAAAAGGAGTATTCAGTATTACAGGTATCAAATTAAAAAACTGATTATGCATAATCAATTTTTATAGCGACAGGAGACGCAAAAATGAATTTTGATATCAACATTATCAGAGCTGAACTTGAAGATTGGGCGGTAGAACAAGGGCAAGAACATGTTGCTATTGAGATTAGCCGAGCTTACTTACGATTAGTGATTAATCAAGAACATGGTCGATTACATGCCATTGAAGATCAAACGGGTAAGGCAGACTGGAAAGCAATCAATAATAACCGGCAACAGATATTCCGTTGGTTACGTGGTGATTCTCGCGCATCTCAAAGAAAAATTGCTGAGTTAATGCCAGCGATTGAAATGGCTCTACCGGCGTCGAGGTTAGCTCGAGTACGTGGAGACACCAAAAACTATTTAGCAACTGTAGCCATTCAGCGTTTTGCTGATGCTATGACTGAAATCTTATTAGAGGGTCGTGACATGTCACACCAAATAAACAATGTAGTACGTGCACTAAATGAGATATCACGCCCGACCAGCGTGCATTAATTCAAGAGGCAAGACCAATGATTAGATCAACTGAAAAAATCACATACCGCAATGGGTTTATGCTGAATGATAAACCTGCTCATATCTCAGATATCCAACATATTTTTGATGGTAGACGCGTTATTGCGTTGTTAATTTGGGAGCAGTATGAGCGAGAAAAACAAAAATTACTGTCAAAAAATTTAACCCCTGAGCAGTACCAAAATGCTTGCCGTAATATAGCTAAAGCACTGGGGGTGTAAAGTGAGAGCATCTGATTTGTTATTAGATTTTGGACGTCCAGTTGCTTATTTCCCTGGGCTAGTAAAACGTTTGGGCAGTGTAAATGCAGTAATATTTTTTAGCCAAATATTTTATTGGCAAGATAAAGCTGACTCTAAATTAGGTGTTTATAAAACATCAGAAGAAATTGAATCTGAGACGGGTTTAAGCTACCGAGAACAGCTTACGGCTAGAAAGCATTTAGTTAGCAGAGGTATTCTGGTTGAGACTAATAAACGCTTAGAGCATAAAATTTATTATCTAATTGACTGTGAAAAATTAGATTATGTCATGTCACAACCTATTGAAAATGCACCAAATGCGCAAAGCGCAACTGGGGAAAGTCACAATAGTGATTTCGCGGAACAACAAAACGAACGACCGCGACAAGACAAAACTGACGGTGGCGATGAAACAAATCCGCAGTTCGATCCTACAGAGATTACTACATATATTACTACAGATATTACTGATGGTACGTCAGGAGAACCTGACGACAAAAAATCGTCATCAAAAATTAAATTGAATTATGAAAATATTATTAATTCATATCACGATATTTTGTCTGATATGCCTGCTATCAAAGTGATGACTGATGAGCGTAAACGGAAGCTAAGAAATTTCTGGATAAAATTTAAATTCAATCAAGAGCGCTGGGAGAATTATTTATCGTATATTGCCAGTAATTGTCGATGGATGATGGAGGATCGAGATAATGGGCGAGGGGGGACATGGCGACGTAAAAATTTAGATTATTTAATTACGGAACGTTGTTATGTTGCGGTTAAGGAGGAACGTGCTAATGACAAATGATTATTTCACTCCTCCATACAATCTTGAAGCAGAGCAGGCTGTACTAGGTGGCTTGATGATCAGCACTGACGAAGATAAGCGTCAACATGTGATATCACTAGTTAAATCAGGATCATTTTATTCAAGATCTCACAGTCGAATTTTTACAGAGATAGTGAAGTTAATAAAATCTGATTATCCAACAGATATCATTACAGTTAGTGACTCTTTAACACGTAGCGGTGATTTAGAAAAAGTTGGGGGATTTGCCTACATAGCGGAGCTTTGTAGATTACCTTCAGTTGCTAACATTGTGAATTACGCTCGGATTGTACGAGACAATGCAATACAGCGTTACGCTATCAATAATCTGAATACTTGTGTAGAGATGCTAATGGCGAATGATGGTCTTGATATCAACAATAAACTATCAAATGTTCAGCAGATTGTATCAAGCATTATCGAACACGCTAAAACAGGAAAAAGCAAAGGCTTAAGACCTGCTCTAGATGTTGTTGGAGATTGGCTTGATGATGTTGATAGGCGCTTTAGTGATCCTAAAAATGCAGTGGGTTTTACTTTGGGTATAGAGTCACTGGATGAGTTAATGGCTCCCAAGCAGGCATTGAGAGGATCATTAATTGTTGTTGGTGCAAGACCCAAAATGGGTAAAACCGCATTTTATAATCGTGTTGCAACTCACTTTGCATTAAACCATAAGTTACCCACATTGCTTTTCAGCCTTGAGATGACAGACCGTGGGATCATTGAACGAATGATCTCTCAAGAAGGCGATGTATCTGCAGATATTTTTTATACAGGTACACATGATGATATGGAAATGGCTAGAGCATTAGCCAGAGCAAAAGAGATTGCAGAATCGAATATGTATATCGATAGCACTCCTGGTATTGATCTTAACCATATCATAGCTGAATGTCGCAAAGTTAAACGAGCTAAAGGGCAAGTAGGCCTAATAGCGATTGATTACCTTACCCTTATCAAGGCTGGTCAGGCTGAACGTCGTGATATTGCATATGGTGATATTACTACGGGGTTAAAAAATCTAGCAAAAGAAATGGATTGTGTTGTCCTGTTATTAACCCAACTTAACCGTAAATTGGAAGATAGGGCAGATAAACGGCCAACTCCCGCTGATAGCCGTGATACAGGGCAAATTGAGCAAGATTGTGATGTATGGATTGGTTTATATCGTGATGCTGTTTATAACGATAATGCTGATAAATCTCTAATGGAAATTCTTCTCAGATTAAATCGTGATGGAAATACTGGTACCGCTTATGCTCAGTTGGTGAATTCTTATATTAAAAATATTAGTAAGGGGGAGGCAGAAAGGTTGTCATTTAAAGGAAATGATAATAGAAAAAGCTATGCACGAAAAGGACAACAAGCTACAGAAGCATTTTAGATAAGTTAATTAGGGCTCGACCAAGCCATTAAGTTAAATATTAGAGGCAAGACCATGTTAATTAAAGACTCTCTTACTCACGAATTTCTTGTTCGTGATAATCACCCCATATTACCTGATGATGGGTTAGACCATACACAGTGTCATATTGACCGTCTCCATGCGTTAGCAAGAGCGAGAACAAAAGCACCTTATCAACCTAAGGTTAAACCACAAAAAACGACGAGGTAATTATGTCTAGGCGTTCTTATTTGCCTGATGATTTACCTCACAACCGAGCTTTGTGGCCAGAAGAATATTGCGAGTTAGAACAACTTGATTTATTAGCTAGTCGATTAATTAAACAGCTTAACAATCAAAAAATACATAGAACGCAAGTTCTGGTGGAAATTGAAAAGTTGCCTGAGGTACATCGGGAGTTTTTTAGAGATAGGTTGAATTATTGGCGTGAGGTGATGAGGGTATAAGTAATGGCAAAAACAGTAGCAGAACGTAAAGCGGAGCAACGTAAACGGCAGAAAGAATTAGGTGTAACCAAAATTGAACTATTTGTAGATAATCAAGAATTGGAAATGTTAAAGCGTAATTGTGTATTACGCATGCCTGGTCGAGAACCGTATGATGTTGTTGAATACTTACAGATGCTTATTCGTAAAGATGATGCTGAGTATAAAAGGCAAGCTGAGAAGTTATCTAAGCAAAAGTGTAAACGCTGTGGTGAGCAATTACCTGTTCAACAATGCTGTTTGTCTGGTGATTCAAAATGCTGGGTTACTTATGGAGGACGTGAGTTACAATTGAAGATAAAATAGTATAATTAATTAAATGGGGATTTCTAAATGTCAATACTCATTGAAATACAGAATGATTGCATTAATTCAAAAGTTCAACTATCTGATTTATTAAGAAAATGTTTATATTTAGCTCATAAAATAAAAAATGAAAATTTTATAAGATGGGTTAATGATGAACTTAATGGATATAAAAATACAGATGAAATCCCTGAATACAGAATACTTAATTGTGTAGTTAAAGGGGATTTTACGGATGGTTATAATATTTGGAAAAATTACCCAATAGATATAACTAAATTTCCAGAGCCCGTTCAAAAAAATTATGGTGTAATGCGTGTTGCGAATAGTGTCTCATCTATTGAGGAGTTAACTTCACATGATTCTATTATGATGGAAAGGCCATGGGATACACACATTGTGAGCTTAATATCTAAAGGTTTTACACATCAAGATGTTATGAGGATTTGGAGTGAGTCGCCGGCTCATTTATATACAGCTATTCTTGATGGAATTAAAACCAGAATATTACAATTCACATTAGAAGTAGAAAGTAAAATTTCAAATATTGAGGATATCAAATTGTCTAATTTGAATGATGAACAAAAGGAAAAAATAGCACATATATTTAACACCAATATTTATGGTAATGCTAATGTTGCTAATGCCAGCGAAAATTTTAATCAAAATTTACAAGTTCAATCTCATGATTTAATAGATAAACTACTTTCTGAATTATTAGAGATAAAAAAGCAGGGAAAAGACACTCAAATTATTGATGATATAATCCCACATGTTGAGTCGATGAAAAGTGTTAAAGACCAAACTGGTGTTATGACAAAACTAGTCGAAATAATGACTATTGCTGGTGGTTCTGCATCTGTATTATCTGTAATAACACCTTACATATCTCAACTTAAAGAACTATTTATGTGATTTTTTAAACTTAAAATTATCTTCTTTTGAAGAAAAAAGCATTTCTGATAAAATAAATCCATTGGTCTGAACACCCAATCCTAAACATTTGCTGTGTCAACTGAGAGTCAAGTATGGCACAGCATAACTTTATCAAAATGTCTAACGATACTCTTGTACCGGCCAATCCTGTTACGAGAGATTTTCTGCATTCAAAAATCAAATGTGGTGATGTGCTTTCAGCAAATTTTAAGAAAGCCCGTAACCCTCGATTTCATCGTAAATACTTCGCATTACTCAACTTAGGCTATGAATATTGGGAACCAGTTGGCGGTACCATTTCACCTGAAGAAAAAGAGCTTGTGCGTGGTTACATCACATTCCTTTCATATTACACGGATAATGCTGACGTGCTCTTATCAGCATCCGATATCTATCTAGAAGAAGTCGCACAAAAACGTGCGCAAAATATCTCAGCAACAAAATCATTTGATGCTTTTCGCTATTGGGTTGTAGAGCAAGCCGGTTATTACGACACGTTTGAAATGCCTGACGGTAGTTTACGTCGTGTCGCTAAATCAATCAGCTTTGCAAATATGGATGACCTAGCATTTAGCGAACTCTACAAAGCCACACTCGATGTGCTTTGGAATTTTATCCTTCGTAAGCAATTCCCCACTCAAAAAGCTGTAGAAAATGCAGTATCTCAATTATTAAGTTTTACGTAGAGGCAAGACCAATGATCAAATCAAAGACCAAAGAAGAAAGACAGTGGCTATCAGATGTAGCGGAACTGGGTTGTATTTGTTGTCGCAATATGGGGCTTGGGGCAAGTAGAGCGGAAATACATCATGTTAGAACAGGGCAGGGAATGGCACAACGAGCAAGTCATACAGATGTTTTACCACTGTGTCCGCCACATCATAGGGCGTGTTATGAAACCGGCTTTCATGCATCACCTAAATCATGGCAAGAAATTCATGGTTCTGAAGCAGAATTGCTCGAGCAAACAAAAATTGAAGTAATGGAATTACGCGCTTGTCGCGTCTAGTGATATTGATAAATAAAGAAGTTGAGGTATAAGCATGATTTATCCAGAGACAAGTGGCAAGAGTGGTGAGTATTTAAGATTGCGCACATTAGAAAGTACATGGATCCGGGGGCGATTAAAAATGTGGGGTTGTTGGGCTGCATTTAGTAAATCACCGCAAGCCTCTGGTATTTTTCAGCGATTATTATCAGACCCAAAAATCACAAAGAAAGCCCTCAAAGATGCTATGCGAAGAATGAAAAAATCAGGGCTATCAGAAGAAACCTTACAGCTTTTCTTGGAGGAGTACCAAAATAAGAAAACACTTAGCAATATGTGGTTCTGTAGTGATATTGAAGGTGGAAAAATGGACAAGGTCATTTGTGCTGTTTTCGAAAAAGATCAAGGATTATTAGAAATACTGAAACAGTATTATGTATATAAAAAATCATATTTCGGCATAGCGTTAGAGCTACATGAAAAGCACCCTTCAATGTCACTATCGACTTATAGGAGACGAGTTAAAACATGGTTATCTATTGCTGAATTTATGCTCTATTGGCCTATGTGTGATGAGTTTGACAGAAAGCATCATTATTCATGAATAAATGATTGACTTTTTGAACAATGAAGTTATAGTTTTCGTATATGCTGCGTAGAGCTTTAAACGCAAAGCAGGAAACGAATTTAAGGCCTCGCTAATTGCGGGGCTTTTTTACATGGGATTTAGGATGGATTTAATAGGGTTGCAGGAATTATTTGAAAGACAGATAAAAAGAAAAGTGAAGTCTATTGACCTGAGCAGGGAGCGTGACTCTACTTTCAGATTCCTTGTAGAGCGTGAAACTATCTCTAAATATTCAGATCCGGGCACTCAATTACTTTGGGAGATTTATTATGCAGGCGCTAACGATGCTAAGAAAAAAATGAAAATAAATCTTCCTAACCTTAAAGAAAAGCCAGAAAATTTTTATGATGCCGGTTACAACGAGGGCATTAAAGATTGCAAAAAGCATTTAATTGCACTGCAATTCACTGTTGTAGATAAGTAAGTACTGATATACCTATAAAAGCCAGCCATAGAGCTGGTTTTTTTTGTATCTAAAACAGATAAGGCTTGCTGTTTCCTTTGTTCAGAGTTACATGTGTGTTCACGACCAATAACTGACCAAAGGTATTAAAATATCATGTTAAAACATAGTGATATGACAGAAGAGGCAAGACTTGTTTTTGAAGTTGTTCCGCATACGAAAGAGGTAACTGTTGGCGAAGTTGCACAGTTTACTTATTTAACTGAGCCACGTTGTCAATTGATATTAACTCAGTTGGCGATGGCGGGGCTAATCAAAGAAAACATCAAAGAAAACACATTTCAAAATATCTAATACTGTGAAAATGGGCGACTGTAAAAGTGTTGGTAGCACCTTTACAGTCATTCACCCGTTCTGGTAGATCACGGACAAACTAAAGCCCACTGCTTATGTGCACAAAGCATAGTGAGCTTATCAAAAAAGGTTCTCCTGATCTATGAAAAATACTGTGAATTTAAACAGTGTAAATTTAGTCAATGATGACTCACTCAGCTATATAAAAACACTTCCCGATAATTGTATTGACTTAATCGCAACTGACCCGCCTTACTTTCAGGTGAAGTCTTGTAGTTGGGATAATCAGTGGGAAAACGTAACATCATATTTATCTTGGCTTGATGAAATGCTTGCGGAATTTTGGCGAGTATTAAAGCCTAACGGTAGCCTTTATATCTTTTGCGGTTCGAAACTAGCGTCAGATACAGAATTACTCGTTCGTGAAAGATTTAATATTCTAAGTCACATTGTATGGGCTAAACCATCTGGGCCTTGGCGTAGGGCATGTAAAGCTGATTTACGCAGTTTCTTTCCAAGCACTGAAAGAATTTTATTTGCTGAACATTATCAAAGTCCACACAAGGGCAAAAGTAGTGCTTATCTTCAGCAATGCAAAGCGCTTAAAGAAAATGTATTTAAGCCTTTAATTGAGTATTTTAAATCTGCACGTGAATCGTTAGGAATAACAGCAAAAGAAATAAAACAGGCCACAGGTAAACAAATGGCTTCACACTGGTTTAGTTACAGCCAATGGCAACTACCGAGTGAGTCTGACTACAAAAAACTGCAGGAGCTGTTTCATCGCGTAGCAAGTGAAAAGTTTAGTAGTAATCCTTTAAATCGTGATCATACTGATTTGATAGAGGTGCAGGCTTCTCTTAGTCGAGAGTACCAAGAGCTTGCTGAACAATATCAATTATTGCGCCGTCCTTTTTCTGTCACCGTTGATGTTCCTTACACCGATGTGTGGACATATCCACCTGTGCAATATTACGCAGGTAAACATCCTTGTGAAAAACCAGCTGAAATGATGGAACACATTATTCGCTCAAGCAGTCGCGAAGGTGATCTGGTTGCTGATTTTTTTATGGGGTCGGGTGCAACACTAAAGTCCGCATTAAAGTTAAATCGTCGAGTTCTTGGAGTTGAACTTGAGAAAGAGCGATTTGAACAAACAGAACAAGAAATAAAAGCTCTAACTTGTAAGTAATTCTTACAGGTTCAACTATCCGGAATTTCCGGATAGTTCACATGCTCGGTTATTCCGAACAACTGAATTCCTTGCTATAAGGTTATGGTAGCGCGTAACAGTCTGGCTGAACTAAACCAGCCATCTATTTCAATAAGTCGTCTAATGCGACTTTTTTCGTATATGCCGACCACAGGGCGATTACCCTCGTTATCACGTTCACACAAGAGCTGTGAGTCGGCACTCCTTTAACTAAACTTAGGCACTCCGTAGGGGGTGTATATGCGCATGGACAAATTAACCAATGCTACCTACGGAACAGCTGGCTTGACTGCCTTTTTTGCAAGTCTCTCACTTTATGAGTGGGGCTTTGTAATAGGGATGGGATTTAGCATGCTTCTTGGATTAGCAACTTATCTGATGACACGGCGAGAACAGCGGAAACGAACAGCATTATTTGCTGAATTGGTTCATCGAAATTGTTCTAGTGATCCGCAAGACATAGAAAAGATAGTTGGCGAGATGCTGACTAAAGCTAAAAAGGACATTTAATGAACCTAAAACAGAAAGTGACAGCAGTTGCAAGTGCCGGTGCGGTAAGTATTGCGCTAACAGTGATTGGTTACTTTGAGGGAGTGCGTTATGAACCATACCGTGATGTTGCTGGAATTCTGACGGTTTGTTATGGCCACACTGGAAATGACATTATTCAAGGCAAGACATACACACAGCAAGAATGTGACGAGTTACTGCAGAAAGACTTTATTAGAACGCAACAACAAGTTGATGTTCTAGTTAAAGTGCCGGTAGATGATAAAACAAAAGCCTCTTTATATTCCTTTGCTTTCAATGTTGGCACCACAGCTTTTGCACGTTCTACATTGCTTAAGAAATTAAATGCTGGTGATCAGAATGGCGCTTGTGAAGAAATGAAACGCTGGGTTTATGCTGGTGGAAAGGTGTGGCGAGGGTTGGTCAGTCGTAGAGAGGCGGAGTCAGCATTATGCAATGGAAGCCTTTAATCATCATCGTCGGTTTTATACTTACATTACTCATCTCGGTTGCTGGTGGCATTTATCTCTCAATTGATAATTCATGTGTTAATGATAAAGCCAGTTTAGACAAACGCTGTCAGATTGCTCTCTCACATCATCGGTACTAATTATGAAGCATTGGAAACTTTACATTGTCATTATGATAGTGGGGACTGTTGCTGGTGGTTGCGTGCTGATTAATGCACAGGCGAAAAGAATTAACACACTGACAGAAAACAACAAAGAACTTACTACCGCACTCGAAGAGCAGAAGGATATCAATACTGACTATCAAGTACGCATAGAGCGACTAAATCAACTTGATACAAGGCGCACACAGGAGCTTATTAATGCAAAAAATGAAATTAGTCGCTTGCGTGATATTAGTGAGCGTAATCCTGACAGGGTGTACATTAAAGCCGAGTGTCCAGAAAGCACCACCACTTCCACCGCCAGCATGGATGATGCAACCACCGCCCGACCTACAGACACCGCTATCAGAAATTATTGGTTACTCAGAGAGCGAATTGCAGAGTCAGAACAGATGATTAAAGGGTTGCAGGATTATATCAAACAAGAATGCATGGAATAAAAAAGCCCAGCATGGGAGGCTGGGCAATACTAGCAAGATATCAATTAAAGTATAGCGATAGCTACTTAGTATAGCTTAAGTAGGTATATATACCAGATTGATTATTCTTATTTATCTTCTACTTAAATAAACAGCACAATATAAAAATAACCCTGTGAGTTTGATTTCACAGGGTGGCTGAATTTAAGCAAAAAATAAATACTCATTAATCATACTGCTATTTTTATTTCGTGCCAATAGAAGAAGGCGTAGCGTTGTCGCTGTCTCCTATGTTAGCCATGATCTGTTTTATTCTCGACAGATAGCGCATAGTGAGAGTCAAAAACAATGAATACCACCATTTGTTATTTTTCGGTCATTATCAGCAACGTCAGCTGTAGGTAGAAGAAAGGGCGTGACAACCGGAGAGACGAGTACAATTCATAAGAGTCAATCACAAAGCTTATTTTAACGAATGGGCTTTTTAATAGGCTAAGGAGATAAACACAATGGCAAAACCGGATTGGGGGATGCTACAACAACAGTTCCTCGCTGAACATGCTATAACAGGAATATCCCCTAAAGAGTGGTGCGAACTAAAGGAACTAAACTACGCAACAGCCCGACGATATATCAAAATATCCAGTGCGCAGAATGCGAAAAAAACTGCGCACAAGAAATTGCGCACTGCGCAGAAAAAAGAAAGCGCAAAAGAGCCAATGCGCAATAGTGATATACCCACTGCGCAGAGTAATGAATCCAGTAATGCGCATGATGATCAAAACACCTTTAGTTGATTAGACATGAGATAAATGAATAGTGATCCGTGAGATAAATGGGATGTAGTGGTACGAGATGGGAAGAGATGAAGATGTATTATGTAATTCTTTTTCAGTATGAGAAACAAATACGGTTCACAAAAAACTGGCAGATTGATGGGTAAAATCATTGCTACCGATTCTACTTGTAGAGGAATTCTAATACATGCCAGACAAAAATAATAATTCAACAACTGACTTTTCTGAAGACTTAAAAGGGTGCGTCACCTTTGAGTCCGATAACTCTGCACAAACAAATGATTCATCTGAGCATCAATCGACTCATTCTGATGATGACGCACCTCCGTCACGGGATTAATCTGTTTCATCACTTCGTGAATTGATGATGCGGTTTCTGGTTCGTCTTATCCTTATCATGGCAATCTGATCGGCTGGAATATAGGTTGCCATCACTCCCCAGTTTTTATTTGCAACTTCTTTTTTGAGCCACTTATCATTTCCCGGTTTTTTTTCATGGGTGACGTACATCAACACATCCTTTTCAGCCCCCAGGACAAATGCCCCTCCCGGCTGCCCCTCAAAGTGTCCGGGATGTTCAGAAAGAAGAACAGTACCGTCTTTAAGATACACATACCCTTCACTGATATAATATCCATGTTGATCAAACATACGTTGCCAGGCTGAATGCGTATTATCAGACCATGAAATATCTTTATCCCGAAGAAATTTGTACATCCATTTGCGCCCATATCTGCGCCAGAACACGCCACAGATAAAAGCACACAGAAGTGCGGGTGGCGTTGCCAGCCACGCATTCAGACCAGACCACATCACAGCCTGATAAACCATCATTGATAACAGACCGAAAATCAGCGAGGAAAATGTCACCTCTATAGGTTTGTGATGCTCTTTCAGACCTACGTTTGCAATAAAATAGCCGATATAGCCACTGGTCAGCGTCACGAGTGTTGCCCATGGCAAATTGAGTAACGATGCGTCAAACATGTCATTCCTCCGATGTTTTTATTCTGCTTTTAGAATAAAAAAAACACAGTGGGGTATCCACTGTGTCATATATTCTTTAAAGCACATTAATGTGTATTTATACGTTATTATCTGGCGGTGTTTCGTCCTGATCATTTTCAAACAGCTTACCCTGCATCCGATCTAGCTCTTCTTTTCTGACGCGTTTTACCACACTGTAAATCCACTGCAGTGAGACACCAAATTTACGGGCCAGTTCGTGATGGTTACGCCCGTTGAACTCATTAAATATCTCCCTGTCCCGCTGGCTTACCCGCCAGACCATACCCATCGGAAAATACACATTTTGTCCGCCCCAGACCTGCATCATACGATTGGCAACAGCCTGACCTATCTGGTCAGCCACTGCCGGGTCTATATCGATAATTTCCCGAAGGGTTTCAGCAGTGTGCTGGGCTAGTTCAACCAGCAGTTCCGGCCCTTTACTGCGAAACTGGTTCAGGTCGCTCATGGCTTCCTCCCCGTGGCTCTGTGCTGCCACTTCTTCAGTTTTTCAATAACGTGGCTTGCCTGCTCGTTGCTGAGCCAGCGTAACGCACTGACGCCAGTTTCCCGTTTTACCCACCGGGCCAGCGCCTGTTCAGAACGGTTACGCACGATACCCGCATCAGCCATTTCAAGCCATAACGCACGGATTTTCCTGGATTGCGGATGGTCATCCAGCGGTAAACGGGATTGAGCTTTCTTCGCCGGACTGATACGAAATCCTTTCTTTTTCATTGCATCAAGGACTTTATTCAGGTCAGAAGTATCCATGTTCTTTGTAGAGGCTTTTCCTGTTAGTCCCTGTAACATCTGGCGATAAGTATCCTCATCCAGTTGAAGTTTATTTTTAGCGATGTGAATAAGTTGAATAAGACGTGATTTATCCATCATTATTCTCCTTCTGATATTGGGTACCGATATAACTGACATAAAGAGGCAGTAACAGAGGCCAACACAGAAACATCACTATCCAGCTGAGACAATATCCGATACGACGGTAACGCGAGAAAAAACCAGAATACCGGTGTAATTCAGCAGTACACCAACCCGCAACAAAATATAAAGCCAGAGAAGATAAAACAGATTCTGTTATCATCGCGCCCCCCTCAGTCTGGGCTGCTCCTGCCCGTTAACAGGGCGGTGCAGTCTGACATTTTTACCCGCCTGATACCCCAGAGAGCCGGACAGGTTAGCATCCCGTGCATTTCCGGCTTCCCGTCCCTGAGTGGTACTGCGGGAAGGGTATTTATGTTCAATCCAGCGTTCAGCAAGTTCCCGCTCCTCATCTGACATCGCAAATAACCGGATTTCGCTGTGGACGGCTAACACCCAGCCTTCCGCGAACTGGTCGCCACGGCTGGTTTTCGTCGTGTTTTTAATCCGCTTATTTTGCTGACGAATATAATGTTTACGGGCAGCCGTTAACTGTCTGGCCAGTACCTCCCATGTATAGGACGCAAGACTGACCCGCTCTTTATTACCGTAAAATCCTATTCTGGGTTTTATCCCGGGATGAAGTATGGATTTCACACCAAATGCGGTCTGTATAACGGATAACAGCCCCAGCATGTAACGGGGAGGATGGATACTGCCGGTCGCCCAGTAATCACTGAGACTTTCATCAATATCACTGAGTGCAATATCCTCCTGAGTAATGTGATAAGCCTGCATCAGTTTTTGTGCCCGCTGTAATGCCACTGCGGCTTCGTGCGGGTTATCTGATTTGGCCAGCGCCAGTAATTTTTTTAATTTCTCCAGTATTTTTTCATTTTGCTGAGTCATCACAGCCTCCGTGAACATCAAGCAGGGGCATAGCACAAAGAATAAAACGCGCCATATCCGCAATTTCTTCGTCCGTGGCACCGATGAAGGCGCTGTTTGGTACAGCACCACACCAGTCTTCCAGCAGTTCACGGGAAGGCAATTTTTGCGCTAATGCTGTTAATTGTGGCGGGTAAAAGACGGCTGGTGCCTTTTCAGTTTCAGGGGTGTAAGTCACCCCCAATCGTTCGGCCAGTCTCGCCAGCTTTTTCTGCTTCTGAAAGTCAATGAGTTTTCCCATACCGTTGAGACGGCATTGTTCAGTCATTATTTCCACATCAGCCAGCTCACCGGCCAAATCCACCTCACTGCCTGCCCCGTTCATATTACGGGCTGCCGCTGCGGCCAGTTCAGCGGCTTCTTCTGTCAGTTTCAGTAACTGCGCTTCCGGGCCGAAGGTTTTCAGTGCTGTGCGGTAAAGTGTTGAGCGGTTATATAAATTTATCTCTTTCATCATTTAACTCCCGTAAATGACAAAAACCGATAAAAAACCAAAAGTCAGTCCGGCACCAATGGCTACCGACAAAAGAAAATACCCCATTAATGAACTGATAATATCCAGGATTTTCCGGGTTTCTTTTATTGTCATAAACCAGAGTTTTGTCATCAGTACTTTCATTTTTCACCTTTCCGTAATTCATTGAGTGATTATGCAGGCGCACGGTTTAGTGTTTCCGGGCGACAGTAATTCTGAGGTGGCCGTCCGCCGTTGTTTCCATCCGGTATGGCACTTCATGCAGTACCGTATGGATAAGTGTTTTTTCCAGTACCTCAATGGCGGCTGCTTTGCCGTTTGTTGCCACAACCGCCTGTGCAGCCATACTGATTAATGCCTCCAGTACGTGCTGAACATCGGTGAGGTTTCTGCATCCGCACTCATTGACATAGTCTTCGATAATTTCACGGGTACGTTTTTTGGCTTCCAGAGGTGTAATCATTGTTTTTCCTCGCAAGGGATAAATTCCATAACCGGGACTTCCGCGTAGTAATGCTGGCTGCAATACGGGCAAACCAGCGTGATGAGTACTGTCGGAACGTGGTATTTCCCGGTAGTGATAACGTTGGCCTCACGCAGTTTCAGTGAGGTGATACTTTGCTGACAATGACGACATTTAACGGACATAATAAATAACCTTCTGGCTGTTTTCGGCGTGCAGAAACCCACGGCACTGACGCCGAAATAAAAAGAAAAGAGTAAGTTAAATAACGATATTTACTGAATTACTGGACATCCTGTTCAAAAGGAATAATGGAAAAATCCTCAATATCACTTTTTATGGTAATGCCGGGGATATTTTTCACGGCTTCTTTTTCATTCAGGATGGCGTCTTTATTTATTTCCTCTTTTACCCGGATAAAACGCTGCAGACCCAGGCGTTTCAGGAAATCCATAACGGCATCAGCGCCACGGATATTCACTGACGGAGGACGGTTACGCCATTGCACTTCCCCGGTGGTTAAGTTGGCAAACTTGACTTTACCTCCGTTGGTCAGTTCATCCCGGTGTGCTTCACACCATGTCTGTATACCGCTTTGTAACTCCTTCATACGGGCCTTCAGCTCTTCAATTGACGGCGACATACCGGCAGTAATTTCCCCGATAGCGTCATTCATTTTCGCCTCTGTTCTGATTAACTCCCGCTGTAAATCACCGAGTTGTTTGATTGCGGCGATGACTTCATCTTTTGTCTGTGCCGTCCACACAGCCGCACTGGCTTTAATTCGCTTTGCATTTCTTGCCATGTTAATGACCTCATGTGTTGTTTAATAAAAAACGGATACAACGCCTCAGAGCAATAATTCTGACCAGATGACCCGGCAGCCATGTAATTCAAAAACACCCTGACGAAAGCTGCCGGAACGCCCATGTCCGATATGGACGTAAGAGGCTTTACCCTGTGCCAGCAGGCGGTTGCAGAGACTGCTGCGGGCAATACGGATTAGCGGTTTACTGCCTGCAATCATGACGCTCTGCACTGTGGCATTCATGGCGTTAAGTGCCGTAATAGCATTGCTGACGTTATTCATCTGCTGGTTAATTGCTGTTATGTTTTTCATGATTAAACCCCTTTCACCACATCCGCAGTGACCTGCGGAATACCAATTTCAGCGGCCAGATTCATGGCTGCAATAACCAGATTACTGACGGCCAGCGGATACAGCAGACTGACCCTGTTTTTACGGTTGCTGCCCGGATTACTCAGGCGGGCACGGATGGCATCCACCGCACTGGCATCCATAATGTCCGTCAGTTGCTTGCCTGCCCGTTGCAGTTTGAACGTCAGAAACTCTTCAAGGTTGTTGTCCAGCGGCAGCAGTTCAACCACTTCACAACGCTGTACGACTTCCCTGACTTCCATATTGCGTTCGGACAGTTTGGTGGCGAGTTCTGGTTGCCCAACCAGCACAATCGACAGCAGCTTTTTAAAACCGGACTCCAGCTCAAAAAAACGTTTGAGGTGCTTCAGTGTCGGAATGGGCAGGCTGTGGGCCTCCTCAATCACCAGAACGTGACTGAAACCAGCCTGACAACTGTCTTTCAGAACACGGTGCAACTGGCGGAAACGGGCATCCTGACTGCGTTTGATGTTCTCAAGCGGCGCAATCGTACTGATGATGGCTTCTGCTATCGCCGCCGCTTTTAAGGTCTTTCCCTTCACGTCGTTGTCTTCCATCGCAATGATATAAGGTTCAATGACAATGACCGGTGCATTCTCGCGGTTGATGCGTTCAATCAGGTCACGGCGCAGCGTGGATTTCCCCGCACCGGACTCACCGATAACCGCCATAAAACCACCGTGGCGGGCTGTCTGGTAGAGTGCTTCCCGGACATAACGGATATCGGGTGTGGTGAACACATCCTCAGCGCCCTGCATGGCTTCGTCAGCAAACGGGTCACGGAAAAGGCCAAACGCTTTTTTGGTTGCTGGAAATAACACCTGTTTTTTTAGTAACATATTCTCTTCCTCGCTGAGGATTGCTTTATCAGTAGTACCCGCTGTATAGGGCGTGGTCGCGCCCTGTACAGCATCAAAACTCTTTGCTGTATCAATTCCCTGACTTTCCAGCCAGGATGCAAGACGCTGGCGCACTTCTCCGGGACAGGTACGGGGCCACACGTTATGATTCACAATCTGGGCCAGCGTGGCCTCGGAAACATCGACCGCTCTCGCCGCCACCGCCTGCGGGATGCGGGCCTCCTTCAGTTGTTGCTTCAGTACCAGCATGTATTCCTCCTCAGTTGCCGTTAACGATGCTGATAACGCTGTTGTGGGCGGTCGTGGTCATAACGGCCATCACTTCATCCAGTTCGGCTTCCGGTACGCCGTCCGGGTACTGTGCCGTTAACCGGCGGTAATGTTCCGGTGTCCAGGCATGACCGGCAGCACTGAATTTCCCGCGCAGGATTTTTGCGGCCTCCACATGGGTTAAAGGACGCTGTTCAATACGCGGTCCGCGCACGTCTGAAGCCTGACCGCGTTTCGGCATATAGGCCGGAAGCGGGGTGTCATCGATATGTTTGTACGGGTCAAGTCGCCCGCCGAAGGGCAGCGCCTTCGCTTTGCGTGCAGCAGCTGCATCGGTGGCGTTATCGGTACCGGTGACCAGCTCTTCGATTTCTTTTGCCGCTTTCTGCGCCGGGGTTTCCGGCAGGGCTTTGTGGCTTCCGCCAAATACCGCCGCATTTTCAGCAAATCCGAATTCGTTCTTTCTGACTTCATCGACCAGGAAAAAGGTTTCGTGACCGTCTTCTCCGGTCAGTACTACCTGTGCCACATCAGTGCGCCACGGGTTGCGGGTAATCATCAGTTTTTCGCCGACCAGTACACCCGGCACCGTTGAAACATCAAACTCAGTGCCCCGGAAGGAGACACGAAGTTTTGGCGTGACCTTGCGAAGTTCAGGTGCAGCCACAGCCAGCTCACGGCATACCTCAACGGAAGGTGCTTTTTTCAGCTGGTCAGCAGTAATTTTCAGCCAGATATCCGTGCGGGTTTTACCGTGGCGGCTGTGAACAGCCGTGGCGTTAAAATGGCTGCGCCATTTCACGGCCAGCGCGTTGAGTTCTTCCAGACTGTGAACAGGCTGAAATTTCAACCCCGGCTCCAGCTTGCGCTCAATAATGTCACGCGCCTTTTCCACCTGTCCGGTGGCGCGGGCGTTATGTGGCTTATGTGCTGTCAGCTCGATACCCAGAGAACGGCACAGGTTCTTCGTCATACCTGCGGTGTTCGCCGAGCCGGGGTCAAGGTAGAGTATTTTTGGCACGCCGTGCAGCACGTCTGCACCACCGCGCTCCTGCATGGCATTGATTAGCACAGAACACAGATTTTCACCGGATTCCGCCCCCATCACGTACTCGACGTAAATCCAGCCACTGGCATGGTCGGTAATCTCGTAACTCCAGACACGGTCACTGGCGATACGGGCAAGGTTGGCGGGCTTGTTCTTGTAGAACTTCGCGCTGTCCATCACCTGCAGCCCTTTATGGCCGTTGCTCAGGTAGTAAAGCGTACAAAGAGAAGCATCTATTTCCCATACGTGATTGGGGTGCAGACTGGCGACTTCGGTATGCGGCGCAGGGGCATCCAGTTGTTCCGGGTGCAGTCCATAGTTACGCAGGGCGCGGCTGATAGTATCCCCGGACAGCGGGAAAAACTCGCCTGTCGTCTCATCCGTTCTGCCTGCGGTGATAAAGCCGTTAGCCCGCAGGGTTTCAACCGCATCTGCAATGGAATACAGGCGCTTACCGTTCTTACGGGTGGCCTCACGCAGCGTGGCAGATATCAGGGCGGCTTCATCACGGCTCAGGGTACTGTGCCCTGCATCGGCGCGTTTTTTGCGTTTATCAGTCACAGAGACCTCCTTCAGTTTACGCAACAGAGTGGCGCGGGACATACCCAGTTCAGCGCAGGCGGCGTCGTATATTGCACCGCGCTTACCATGCCCCGCGTCACGTGCCGCGCGGGCAACAGAAACCAGCCGTTCAGTCAGGGCAGCACTCATCACTTATTCCTCCCGCCCGTTAATTTCAGGTATCGGGTCTGTCAGCCAGGAGGGGGCAACGTTGCCAGTCGGTTCGTCCGGCAGGTCAAATGTGGAGCGCAGGCTACGCGCGGTGCTTTCCAGTTGACAGACCAGACCCGCCATGAAGTCTCTGGGTGTATCAATCATGTTTTCAGCACAATATGCGCACAGGGTCTCAAAGGCACCGGATAATTGAACAGCGATAGCAGATTCCGCCTCTACCGCTAATGCCGTCACTTCTGCGCGTAGCTTCTTCACTTCTTCGTCAGGCTTGGGCGGCTGGATGCGGGATTTCTTCTCCAGTCTGGTGGAAAGCGAGTCGATTTTTTCGTTTTTGTCAGCGAGTACGCGTTGTTGTGCAGCGTTGGTTTCGCGGGCTTCGCGCAGAGCCTGCCGTAATTCACGGACAGACATGCGATCAACATCATCAAGTGTCAGGCCTGCGACAGTGCCTCCATCCGCTAATTCAGATAGTTCTTCATCATCTTCAGCTACTAGTTCAAACAATTTAGCTTTTCCCAAAAGCGACAACGTTGTCGCTTTTGGTTCAAGTTTCGGAGAAAGATATTTCAATGATGCTTTCATCATTCTTTGTGCAGCCCGAACATGTAACCCCAATTGTTCTTCTACAATTGCAACAAATTCTCCGTGAGGTTCATTTTCTTTCAGAATAATCAGTCTTTTACCTGCTTCCAGCATGGCTTCAGCACTCTGGGCCATATAAAAGCGGGCTTCGTGAACAATGCGATCACGTTCATATGGCAGGCCGTCACCAAACTGCTGCATGATTTCGAGGCGGTGTTCAGTCATGGCATTCAGGCTGACATTCATATCGCCGGGCAACGCTACATCTGTTTCCAGTTCAACATGTTGTGATTTTGTTCGTCCCATTATTTACTCCTTAATAACGGCTACCTGAAATAACACGCTGGTTAATTTCATTAATACGATCCTGTGCCCGTGCCATTTCGTTACTGTGCGCCATGGCAATCTGTATCAATTGAATACCGGGAGCAAAACGTCCGTTATCCAGTTTCAGGGCCAGCCCTTCTTCAATAAGGGTATTCAGTGCTCTGTTAATGTTGGCCGGTGATTCATTAAGTGCCGATGCCAGTTCCCCGTTTGAAATACCGTTTAATGCATGTCCACGTAATGCTTTCAATACCCGCAGAATTCGGGAGCCAGAACTGGAGACATTGGGTTTACTCATGTCATATCTCCTTTTTTGCAATATGTGATAACCTGTTACATAATCAGAAAATTACGCCGCATTTGCGGCAGGTTTTAAACCGAGTTTTACGGCAATTTCATGAGCTTTGCCGTAACGTGCTTTGGTCTGGCCGTTGAGAACACGGTAAACCTCATTGCGGGAATAACCATTTTCTTCTGCCCACTGGGTAAAAGTGATCCCGCGTTGACGGAAGCGATTTTTAATCTGTTCTGGAGTCATGACAAAAATCTCCATGGTGTAATTCAATGAATAATTTAAGAAATATATTGGCTACGCTGAGTGATCAGGCTGAATATCAGGATGGACTGAATTGCCTGATTGGTTTTCTTCTGACACAACTTCAGACAGTTGAGCGTCAGCAGTTACTGAATGCCCTTCACGCAGAGATAAAAACGCAATGTGAGGCTGATACTGGTTCGCCTGCGTTGTGGCCTTTTTTACAGCTTGAAGCACAACTTCTAGCAGGTCAGGGAGACCCAATTGCGTCACCGGGATTACCTGATGAACTTGTACGTCGTTTTCCCCGTCTTTCCGGGGCGCCAGAAACACCTGTTTTATCTGTTGTTTCTGATGCTGCTGAACAGCCCAGTAAACAGCATTAATGTTTGTGCTGAACTGTTTGGCCAGTGCCGCAAAGTTGTCACCGGTAAATGCGTTCCCGATCGCTTCGACGGATTGGGGAGGTAGCCATACCCTGAAGGGTAAATAAACCGATGTAGCGCCATATTCGTGGCAGAGCTGACTGGCAATATCTTCACCAGCCAGTTCAGCCAGACGGGTAATAAACGGCACATCGTGTTTTGAAGGATTTGCAAGCATGATTGTCTCCTTTGTTGATGCAATGATGTTTGCCTTATATATGGTATATTATTATCCCAAAATTGGGATATGTAAATAGATAAATGGACAAATATGTCACTTGGATCACGATTAAGAGAAGAACGAAACCGCCTGGGATTTAGTCAATCTGAGTTTGCCGAATTGGTAGGGGCATCCTATAAAAGCCAATTACGGTGGGAAAAAGACGAATCATCCCCTGGGGCTGATGCTCTAGCTATTTGGGCTACTTTAGGACTTGATGTGCTTTACGTTGTTACGGGACAGAGAGGAACTTTGATTTCCAGCGTTATCCCAAAAATGTCCCCAGACAAGCAAAAACTAATGGACGCATTTGATGAAATGACACCGGAGCAACAACGCTCATTTCTTGAGGTTGGGCGATTCTATACACAGCCCAAACCGGGTAAATGTGCCGGATAAGTTCTTACAGAATAGGACTTCCGGGGCAAAGGCAAGGTGGTTGATTTCATTACTTTCCGGACACAAAAACTCAATGAAGGTAATCATGAGCACGATGAATAAGGATACTGGGGCGACCCGATATCGCCCCGATACCTAGAAATTGCAAATAATCAACTCCTTCTTGCGGGCTGCTTTTCCGGTGACCTTCAGGTTGTAGCTGATATCAACCACCTGAATCGTCAGCCCCTGAAACGCCTGCCGCATTTCTGGTATATCGTTTACCGAAATAATCATCCTGCCTTTGATACTCCGTGCCAGCTCAGCTATATGGACATAGTTTCCGATCGGAAAATCCACACCATAACCTTCCGTTCCCCAGTAAGGCGGGTCACAGTAAAACAGCGTGTGTGGCCGATCATAGCGTTCAATACACTGACGCCAGTCCAGATGTTCAATGATCGTTCTGGATAACCTCAGATGCGCCAGAGAAAGCTCTTCTTCAATACGCAGCAGGTTAAAACGTGGCGGGCTGGTGGTGGACGTTCCGAAGCTGTGCTCTGCGACTTTGCCACCAAAAGCCTGCTTCTGAAGATAATAAAACCGTGCCGCCCGCTGAATATCCGTGAGTATTTCTTCCGGGGTGTTCTGCAGCCATTTATACATCTGGCGGCTGACCAGTGCCCATTTGAACTGGCGGATAAATTCTTCCAGATGGTGTTTCACCACCCGGTAAAGGTTAATCAGCTCACCGTTAATATCATTAATAATCTCTGTTTTACTGGGCGTTTTTAAAAAATAAAGTGCAGCAGCTCCACAGAAGGGTTCCACATAACAGGTATGGGACGGGAATAACGGTAAAATATGTTTCGCCAGACGACGTTTCCCCCCTATCCAGGGGACGATGGGTAAAGTGCGTTCTTTCATTATCCGTAAGCCTTTTACAATAATTAAAAAATATGGCAGGCTAATCAGGTCTCGCGGGACTGACTGAACCCTGGTCGGCTCACAGGCAATCTCTGTGGGTTGATGGCCAGTCCGGTGTTCGCGCACCGGGCTGGTCGTTCTTTCATTGTCAGGATGCATTTTGGGAGTATTCGGCGGCTATTAATGCAGTTTACTGGATAGCAGCATAAGAACACGTCATTTAGCTGATTTGATAAGGATATGCCTTACGTTGGAAAAGTATTACACGCTAGATTCTGCAAATAGTCTGTTTCCATTTCATGTAATAACACTGCGTCACCATACCCCAAAACAGCCAGAATTGGCCGGTTTCCTTAATCAAATATATCCCGAGGGGTTGTCGAAGCATGGCTATAACTACCTCTATAATCCTGCTCTTTTCGATGATAACCATCAAAGAGATAAAGCCTTTTTGATTGGGCTGATATTTGAACTGGTTCGGCGTAGCGACTTCCCTGAGAAACCATCCCGATATCAATCGCTGTTTGCCTGTCGGGAAATCAGTGAGGTTAAACAATTCAGGGAATTGCTGGCCCGCGAACGTGGTGATGATGGAATACGGATAGCGCCGATATATGAAGTCAGGAACGAAAAACCGGTTCACCTTGGTGATATGAGACTGCTTGACAGTAATGGCCCAATTCTGGATATATATCGCCAGGCGTATCTGTACTGGTCAGGTGAAAGTCTTGCATATACAAATGGTGAAGAGCCATTCTGGGAGATATTGATCCCACTTCCGGCAAAAACAGGCCGACGGGTAAGTGAATGAACAAAATGGCAGTCAGATAGCTAGTAAGGCGATCTGCTTTTTGGATTAGCACTAATCGTCAATTTTATCTGTCCGATAAGTATTCCGTTCAGCTCATCTTCCAGGATTGGACTAAGCATACTATCTATCTGTTCAAGTGCGGAGCGTATCTCTCTTATCGATTCCTCAAGGTTGTCAGCATTGACGCTGAGGGTGTAAATTTTTTCTGCGGTGTCATATTCATCGCAGGTAATCCCCATCAGACAGAGTGAACTGTGTTTAGTAGTTGCTGAAGTCATACATTTACCCTTCAGAGAAATATCTGTAATTGTTGGCCGGTCAGGCGCTGGTGTTCTTTCAAAGTAATCATGTGTTTTGCGCCGTCGTATCACTATTAACGCTGTTTAAAATCCCTTTCCCTGGCCACCTGTGATGCTGTCTCCACGACTCAAGGAGATTGCTCATGAAATACCTCAAATCGTTTTTTTCTTCGGTTAAAAAACCTCGTTTAGGTGGCTGGTTACTGATGGCTGTTCTGTTGCTTGGCATTATCGGCATGGTTTCCCCGCAACAGCTACCGGTGGTGATTTATAAACTGTCACTGATCACCTTAGCTGCCGTACTGGGTTACTGGCTTGACCGTTCGCTGTTCCCCAAAGCCCGCCCCGGTCAGTATCTGTTACACGATAAAACACTGATGGCAGAAGGCCGCTATCCTGTCCAGACCGGACGCCATCTGGTGTTCGCTGCCGCATTAATCCGCCGTGCGCTGATTGTCGCTGCAGTCTGTCTGGCCGTCGCGACAGGGCTGTAACCATGAACTGGCCTCAGATTACATTCATCTTTCTGATTGCTTTTTGTCTGGGCGCAACCGCCATTAAACATGGTGAACCACGCAACGATAAATACAGTTTCTGGTGGAAGCTTATGGACAATCTGCTTATTGCGTGGTTGCTCTGGTGCGGCGTTTTTTTCAGTCAGGCCGCAGCAGCACAGCCCCCGCAGGCTGCCCTGCAGTATCGCGACGAGGTGATCCGTCATGCCCGGCTTGAATGGGGAATGAGTGCACCGGTGGCTGATTTTGCCGCACAACTGCATCAGGAAAGTGGCTGGCGTCCCGGTGCCGTATCACCGGCGGGTGCTCAGGGTATGGCGCAGTTCATGCCTGCCACCGCCGACTGGATAAGCCACACCGTTCCTGAACTGCGCTCACGTGAGCCGTTTAATCCGTCCTGGGCTGTCCGGGCACTGGTCAGTTATGACCACTGGCTGTGGCAGCGTGTCAGTGCGGCTGATAACTGCGAACGTATGGCCATGACGCTGTCGGGCTATAACGGTGGTCTGGGCTGGGTACAACGGGACAAACGGCTGGCTTCACAGCAGGGGCTGGACAGCCTGCGCTGGTTTGGTCATGTCGCCACCGTCAATGCCGGACGCAGCACCGCCAATTGGCGCGAGAACCGTCACTATCCGCAGCGTATTTTACGGGAACTGGCACCGCGTTACCGCTCCTGGGGAGGCGGTAGCTGTGTGGATTAAGCTGATAAAAAAACTGCCGTGGCGCGAATTGTTGCTGTTCCTGATTATCAGCGGATTTCTCGCCGGGGTGTATCACATGGGATACACCACCGGTCACGATGCCGCCGCGCGTGATGGAGTGGTAGCCGTTAATAAACTGCAGTCTGAATTTAATCAGTACCGAAGAGTACAGGCAGAGCGGGAGAACGCCGCGCTCAAAGCCTGGGCCGCCCGCTATCAGGCTCAGGTCGCCGCCGGGCAGCAGGCCGGGGCGGATTACCTTGAGCAGATAGCTCAGCTTAAGACACAGAACCAACAATTACAGGGGAAGATTAACGATGTTACCCAACGCTGGATGGATGAAAAAGGCAAAAGCCATCCCATTAAGTGTGTGTTTACTCGCGGTTTCGTGCGCCGGTACAACGCCGCGCTCGGATATGACAACGCATCCGCCGACACCGGTCGTTCAGACTCCGGTGCCGCCGCTGGTACCGGCACTGGCACAACGTCCTGGTCAGCTGAAGCCGCTGACTCCCGGCTACGCGACTCAGGTGTCACACAGCAGGACATCCTTGCCAACCTTATCGACAACGCAACACAGTGCCGAATCTGGCGAACCCAGATAAATGCCCTGCTGGATGAACGGGAAGGATTACAACAATGACATTACAGATTGAATTCTGGACGGTGGTGGGTTTTCTCATCACCTTCATGAGCTTTGTCGGCGGCATGGCCAAGTGGTTGTTCAGTAAGGCTGAGGAACGTCAGGCCGCCCGTTTCGCCTCACTGGAACAGGCATTACACCAGTCCGCCTCTGAATGGGGAGCGCTGGAAAAAGAGTTCATGCGTTTCAGGGCGGATTTACCGCTGAATTACGTCCGCCGGGAAGATTATATCCGGGGACAGACGGTCATCGAGGCCAAACTGGACGCGCTTTATAACAAACTGGAAGTGGTACAGCAGTACCGGAATACCGGAGGTCAGAGTCATGGTTGATATTACCCGGGTGCGCCGCGAATCCCTGCGCTGGAGTCTGTTGGTGGCACTGAATAAAACCCGCCCTTATACCGCCAGTGAGACCCTGTTACTGGATGTGGCCAGAGCTATTTATCCGGATACCACCGCACTGGAATTACGCCGTGAGCTGGATTATCTGTCTGACCGTAAGATGGTTGATCTGGAGAAGAAACCCTCCGGTGACTGGTTTGCGGATCTGACCCGTCTCGGCGTGGATATTGTGGAGTATACCGTGGAGTGTGGTCCCGGTATTGCCCGCCCGCAGAAATACTGGAGTGAATAATGGCCAGACGCAGCTCAATAGAAAAACTGCCGGAAGACGTGCGCCGCTGGCTTGAGCGGGCGCTGACTGAATCCGGCTTCAGCGGATATAACGAGCTGGAATCCCTGCTGCGTGAACGGGGTTATGTCATCAGCAAATCCGCTATCCATCGCTATGGACAGAAGATTGAGCGCCGCTATGGCGCTATCCGTGCGGCAACAGAAGCGGCACGCATGCTGACCGAAGGTGCGGCAGATGATCAGGATGCACGTTCGGAGGCGGTTATTGCTCTGATTCAGACCGAACTGTTCGAGAGCATTGTTCAGCTGCAGGAGGCGGAAGAAGGTGAAATTGATCCCAAAGAGCGCGTGGAGTTGCTGTCGAAGGTGGCGAAGAATGTGGCCACTCTGTCCCGCGCCTCTGTCAACCTGAAAAAGTTTCAGACCGAAGTCCGCACCAGAGCACAGCAGGCCGCCCGCAACGCCGAGAAAATTGCCCGCAAAGGTGGCCTTTCAGCCGATGCAGTGCTGGCGTTGCGCCGTGAAATCTTGGGGATTGCCTCATGAAAAAATCATCCGGAGTGATTTTGAACGCCGCTGGCGGCGGCCCCGGAGGGGTGAGTCCCACGGATGGGACGAATAACCTGACTCCTGTTTTACCCGATACCTCGGCGCTGGATATTCCCGTCGTTCTGATGCCCTACCAGCAGCGCTGGGTGGCAGACACGTCTCCGCTTAAGGTGATGGAGAAGAGCCGCCGAACTGGTATCACCTGGGCTGAGGCATCCGATAACGTACTGACCGCCGCGTCCTCCGTCACCGCAGGCGGGATGAATGTCTATTACATCGCCTATAACCAGGACATGACCATTGAGTATATTCAGGCGTGTGCGATGTGGGCACGGGCATTCAACTATGCCGCAGGCGAAATCGAAGAGGGGTTCTGGGAAGAGGACGAAGACGACAAACACATCAAAACCTACACCATCAGATTCCCGGATTCCGGCTTCCGCGTGGTGGCTCTCTCCAGCCGTCCGTCTAACCTGCGTGGCCGTCAGGGGATCATCGTTATCGATGAGGCCGCGTTCCATGAGCAACTGGACGAGCTGCTGAAGGCGGCGCTGGCGATGCTTATCTGGGGCGGTAAAGTGCGCGTTATCTCCACGCATAACGGTGATGATAATCCGTTCAATACCCTGATTGGTGACATCCGCGCCGGGCGTCAGGGAGGCTGTATTCACCGCATTACGTTCAGAGATGCGGTGGCGGAAGGACTGTTCCGTCGTGTCTGCCTGCGTACCGGGCAGGAATGGTCACAGGCGTCTGAACAGGCGTGGATGGCATCGGTGTACAAATTCTACGGTGCCGGTGCATCCGAGGAGCTTGACTGTGTTCCTGCCAACGGCGGCGGTGCCTGGTTGTCCCGTGCCCTGATTGAGTCCCGGATGTCGGCTGGTACGCCGGTGTTGCGCCTGACCTGTCCGGAAGGCTACGAACTGAAGCCCGACGACGAACGTTTCCGCGAGACGCAGGACTGGCTGGATGAACACCTCAAACCACAGCTGGAAAAGCTGCCAGCTGATGCCCGTTCTTTCCTTGGGCGTGACTTTGGCCGCAGTGGTGACCTGTCAGTGGATTATCCCCTGTTACAGGAAAAAAACCTGATACGACGGGTGCCGTTCGTGCTGGAGCTGCGTAACGTGCCGTTCAAACAACAGGAGCAAATCACCTGGTATCTGATGGATGGGCTGCCCGGTTTACTGGGTGCCGCATTTGACGCCCGGGGTAACGGTGCGTATCTGGCGGAATACGCCATGCAGCGCTACGGTGCCAGCCGGGTAAAACAGGTGATGCCAACCGAAGGCTGGTACCGTGAGCATATGCCGCCGGTCAAAGCCGCTCTGGAAGACGGCAACCTCGTGGATTTACCAAAAGATGAGGATACGCTGGACGACCTGCGGGCGGTTCAGGTCGTCAACGGTGTTCCGCGCGTGCCGGAACTACGGTCAAAATCCAAAACAGACGGCGGCAAACGTCATGGTGATGCTGCCATTGCACTGGCGCTGGCGTATTTTGCCAGCCGTGAAATTAACAAAGGGCCGGTGAAGGCAACGTCCCGTCGGCGGCGTCAGGCGGCCCGGCTGCTGGAGGGATTCTGATGGCCAGAGGACTCTGGATTTCGCCCACTGAATTTGTCTCGTTTGCCGAACCGGCAAAAACACTGACCGCACAGATTGCCTCCCGCAGTCGTGCCATCGACTTCTTCGGACTGGGCATGTACCTGCCTAACCCTGACCCCATTCTGAAATCACAGGGCCGGGATATTCGTATTTATCGTGAGTTGCGTACCGACCCGCTGGTCGGTGGTTGTATCCGCAGGCGTAAGGCTGCGGTTAAATCGCTGGAGCGCGGACTTGAGCGCGGTCATGCTCCTGCCCGTGTGTTCAGCTTCATCCGGGATATGCTTGACGACCTGGATTTGTCCCGCATTATCGGTGAGATGACGGATGCCGTTCTCTACGGCTATCAGCCCTGTGAGGTTATGTGGGGACGCTCCGTCCGCGCCTGGCACATCACCGATATCGTGGGCAAACCACCGGAATGGTTCCTGTTCGACAACGACAACCGGCTGCGTTTCCGGGCGAAAGATGCCGGGACGGAGGGGGAAGACGTTCCCCTGAACAAGTTCGTCGTTCCGCGTCAGGATGCCACTTATGATAACCCGTATGGCTTCCCTGACCTGTCAATGTGCTTCTGGCCGGTGACTTTCAAAAAAGGCGGTATGAAATTCTGGGTGCGATTTGCCGAGAAATACGGTTCACCGTGGGTGATTGGCAAGCATCCGCGTAATACCGCACAGAGTGAAATTGACCTGTTGCTGGACTCCATGGAAACCATGGTGGAAGACGCGGTAGCCGCCATCCCTGATGATTCCTCCATTGAAATCAAGGAAGCCGCAGGCAAGGCCGATAGCAGCGATATTTATCAGAACCTGATAACGCTTGCCCGCAGTGAAATATCCATCGCGCTGCTGGGGCAGAATCAGACCACCGAGGCCAACAGTAACCGTGCCTCCGCGCAGGCCGGACTGGAGGTCACCGATGATATCCGCGATGCGGATGCGGATATCGTGGAAAGTGCGGTGAATCAGGCCATCAGGATGGCGGTCTCGATGAACTTCGGTGATGTCGCCTGTCCCGTCTGGAAAATGTGGGAACAGGGAACGGTCGATGATACCCAGGCGACCCGGGATGAGAAACTCACCCGTGCCGGTGTGGTTTTCACCCCGCAATACTTCAAACGTGAATACCAGCTGCAGGACGGCGATATTGATGAGACACCATCGTCTGAGCGACAGAAGAACGCCATGTCGTCGCTGTCGTTCGCCGAGGCGATTGATGCCGATATTCAGGCACAGCAGCAGCTTGACGAGGCGCTGGATATTCTGATGAACGGCGGCGCATTAAATGGCACGCTGGAACCTGTTTTAGCGCCGCTGTTCAGGCGGGTTGAAGATGGTGTGGCACCGTCCGAACTACTGGGTGAACTGGCCGAATTGTACCCGCAAATGAACGCAGAAGACCTTCAGGAGCGGCTGGCACGGATACTGTTTGTGGCAACACTCTGGGGGCGTCTGCATGAGCGTGACCACGGCTGAACTGGCGTACTGTATGACCCTGCCCCCGAAGCGGGCTGTCAGTTACCTCAAGTCCAAAGGGTATAGCTTCACGTGGGACTGGGAGGAGATGTGGCAGGAGGCGCATGCCCGCGCCTTTACTGTCGCCAAAGTGACCCGTCTGGATATTCTGGAAGATATCCGTCGGGCCTTACAGCAGGCGCTGGATGACGGAAAAACAGGCCGCTGGTTCCGGCAGGCGCTGGAGCCGGAGCTGCAGCGTAAGGGATGGTGGGGGCCGCGTGACACCACTGACCCGGTGACTGGCGAGCCTGTCACCATTATGCAGGGTAGCCCGTGGCGGCTCGACACCATCTTTCGTACCAATATGTCGGTGCTTTACAGCGCCGGTCGCTGGGCGGAACAGATGGAGAACGTTAATGACAGACCGTACTGGATGTATACCGGCATCAGTGACCGCCGTACCCGCAGGAGCCATCTGGCACTGCATGGTCTGGTGCTGCGTTATGATGATCCGTTCTGGCAGGCATTCTATCCGCCGAACGGCTGGCGTTGCCGTTGTGGCGTGATTGCCCTGAGTGCAGCGGATGTGCGTGCCCGAGGCCTGAAGGTGACAAATTCAGGTGCTGCTATGGGGTGGGAACTGAAGCTGGTCTCAGCGAAAACCGGTGAGATGCAGAACGTCGCCACCTTCCGTACCGGTACCACGAAAGTGGCCACCGACGTCGGCTGGTCTTATGCGCCGGGTGCGGCTTACCGGCCCGACCTTGCCCGTTATCAGGGGGCGCTTCAGCCACTGGCACAACAGGAACTGAGAGGATAACGATGGCTTACGGCAATCTGGTTAATATCACCATTAACGATCAATCCCTGCGTCAGGCACTGAACGCGCTGGGATCTGCCGCAATAGACATGACACCGGCGATGCGCAAAATCGCCGGAACGCTGCTGACAGAAACACAGTTAAACTTTCTCGGCGAAGGGCGTCCGGGATGGCTGCCGTCGCTGGCCGCCACGGAACGTGACGGACAGACACTTCAGGACACCGGGCGTCTGATGGGTTCAGTCTCAACCGACCATGACGACCGGCAGGCGGCTGTCGGCACGAACGTTGTTTACGGTGCCATTCACCAGTTCGGTGGAAAAACGGGACGTCATGAGTCCGTTGAGTTTCCTGCCCGCCCGTATTTACCATTGACCGGCGACAATGAACTGCAACCGGAGGCGGAAAAAGCCGTACTGGATACGATTGTGCGGTATCTTGAAGCAGTGGCCCGTCGCTGAGGTTTATCTCTGAAGGCGGGGATTTTATCATTGCAGGGTTATCAGGGGCTGTATTATCTTTATAAAGGCTTTACAGCCCCTGTTTTCCCCTCAGCCTACCACTGGTTCTCAATCCGGTGTTATCCCGTTTTTTCTAAAGCAGATTAAAAGCGTTTCCCGTCCTTTTTTCTCAGACTGTCCCCGGTAACGTAACGCAGGACAGCAACATGCCAGCTATTCATATTTTCAAAGCCGGAACGCATACCGATATGCACGGCACAAAACTGCCGTTCACGCAACGCGATCTTGCCGCCTGCGTGAACGCCTATGACCCGTCCGTCCATGAAGCACCCCTCGTGATTGGTCACCCCAGAACAGACGACCCAGCATGGGGCTGGGTGAAATCCCTGTCACTGAACGGCGGTGATCTGTTAGCCGAACCCGCTCAGCTTGATCCACAGTTTGCGGAACTGGTGGATAACGGACGTTTCAAAAAAGTGTCTGCCTCATTTTATCTTCCGGACTCCTCAAGCAATCCCAAACCGGGCACGCTTTACCTGCGTCATGTCGGTTTTCTGGGAGCACAGCCGCCCTCTGTTAAGGGGCTGAAGCCGGTTTCATTCAGTGAACAGGAAGACGGCGTCGTGGAGTTTGCCGATTGGGCAGATACCACGAATGCCTCCTTATGGGGGCGTCTGCGGGATTTCCTGATTGCCCGTTTCGGGCTGGATGAGACGGAAAAAGTGCTTCCTGCCTGGCAGGTAGACGCCCTGCGTGAAGAGGCTTACCGCGACACCGGGAAGCCGGAACCGGAATTCAGTGAACAATCCCTCCCTCCTCAACAAGAGAGCAATACAATGACTGAAGAAGAAATCAAAGCACTTCAGGCGGAAAACGCCCGTCTGAAAGCAGAAGCCTCCGCCCGGGCCGAGCAGGATGCGAAAGCAAAGCAGGACAAACTGCACGCCGATAATGTGGCCTTTGCCGAAAAACTGGTGGGGGATGGCCGACTGGCTCCCAAGGCTAAATCCGTTGTGGTGGCCATTCTGGATGCTGTCTCTGCAGGTGATACACCGGTGGAGTTTGCGGAAGGTGAACTCCGCACCCCGCTGGCCACGGCGTTTAAGACGTTGCTGGACAGCACTGAGCCGGTACTGAATTTCAGTGAGCACGCGACCAAAGACCGTGTGGACACGGATATCAGCACAACGTCAGCGGAGTTCGCGGAAGCTGACCCGGAACGTCTGGCACTGCATGAGAAAGCGCTGGCTCTGTCGAAAAAAGAAGGCATCAGCTACGACGCTGCTGTCGCCCGCTGCCTGTGATTTAAGGAGAGAACATGTCTGATTATTTAAAAGGTAAGCGCGTCGTTGACCCGGTGCTGACCAACATTGCCCGTGGTTATAAAAATGCCGCGTTCATCGGCGAGCACATTTTCCCCGTCGTCCATACCGATAAGGAAGGTGTGACCGTGCCAACCTTTGGTAAATCCGCCTTTGTGGAATACGACACCGAGCGTGCCGTGGGGGCTGACAGTAACGTTCTGGTGCGCGAGAAAACCGGCAAACTGGATCTGGTTCTCAACGAGCACGATCTGGCCGCACCGGTGGACTACCGCGAGCAGGCCGAGTCGATGTTCAACGAAGAGGCCAAAGCTATCCGTCGTGTGACGAACGGTGTCAACCTGAAGCGCGAACTGTATGCCGCCCGTCTGGCACAGGACAAAACCGTCTATAAAACGACAAATGTGAAAGCCTTGAAGGCTGACGAACGCTGGGCCGGAGGCAAAGGTGACCCGATCGGGGTTATTGAAGCCGGGATTGAGGCAGTGCGTAACACCACCGGTTTGCGCCCGAACCTGATGACCATGGGAGCCAGTGTGATGGCGCTGCTGAAATTCCATCCGGCGATTCAGGCGGCGATTGGTGCCAACGAGCGCAAGCGTATCACCCTCGACATTCTGAAAGACCTTTTCCAGGTGGACGAAGTGGTGATCGGCGAACCGGTCTCCATGGCTTCCATGAAAGAGGCGCAGGACAAAGACAAACTCCCTGCTGACATCTGGGGCGACAATCTGATGCTGCATTACATCAGTAAACCGCAGGCGGGTGCAGACAGTGCGGATGAAAACGAACCGTCATTCGGGTACACCCTGCGCCGTAAAGGGATGCCGGTGGCGGACAAATACGACAGCATTGGCGGTAAGGTGAAATACTGCCGTTATACCGATATCTACAAAGTCGCCGTGGTCGGCGGCGATGCCGGATATCTCATCACCAACATCGTGAAATAAGGAGACCGCCATGGGGACAACTCAGCAGGTCATTCTGACCACTACCGTGACAGCCGGTGCCGCACTGACGCAACAACGGTTTGTCGGTGTCGATAATGCCCCCTGTCAGGCCGGAGCTGTCGCGCTCGGTGTGGCAGCGGTGGATGCCGCTGCCGGTGATGTCACGCCGGTCAGCGTACTGGGTATTATGGCCGTCGAAGCCGGCGCGGCCATAAACCGGGGACAGGCAGTGCAGTCCGATGCCAATGCTTGTGCCATTCCTCAGACCGCCGCGACCGGAGACACCGCCGCGGGCATCTCAGCCGGGATTGCACTGGATGACGCCACCGCCGCCGGTGAGGTGATCCGTATCCTGCGCGGGGTGTGACATGTACTGCACCCCGGCGGATTTACCTGAACAGATACCGGAGCGGACACTCATCCAGCTGACCAATGAAGAGGTGGATTTCAGTGTCCCGGCTGCGGTGAACACCACCGTGGTGGACAGCTGTATCCGTTATGCCGATGAGCTTATCGATGCGTATCTTCGCGGTCGCTATACCCTGCCGCTGGCAGAAGTCCCGACGGTGCTGCGGGACATTGCCATTACGCTGGTGCGTTACCGGCTCTACGCCCGCCGCCCAGAAGGGGCTGTCCCGGACACGGTGAAAGACGACCATAAAGAAGCCCGGCGACAGTTGGAGGCTATCCGTGACGGAAAACTGACTCTGGGGTTGCAGACCACACAAAAAGATGTGCCGGAGTCCGGTGAAATCCGTACCCGGGCACGTCGTCCGACCTTTGGCGGTCAGGATGGCTTACTGGAGAAATACTGATGAACGTTCTGCCGGTGATTGATGCGGTGGTGGCACGCCTGAAGGAAAAACTTCCGGGGCTGTCGGTGGAGTATTTTCCGGAAAAACCGGCGGAATACCGGTTGAATCATCCGGTCGGGGCGCTGCTGGTGAGTTATGCCGGGTCGCGCTTCGATAAGCCGGATGATATCGGTGCGGTGATCCAGCCTCAGACACTCCAGCTGTGTGTGACGGTGGTTTTCCGGCAGCTGAACGGGAAACGGGGTGCCATTGATGTGCTGGATATTCTCCGCCGCATTCTGGGCGGGTATACCCCGCCTCACTGCCGCCGCCGCATCTGGCTGACCCGGGAGGTCTTTATCGGGGAGGTGAACGGGCTGTGGCAGTACGCCCTCGATTTTACCACCGAAAGCGTTTTTGTTGAAGACAGCGATTTACCCTCCGGGCCGCTGTTAACCATCGTTGATTATGAGGAAAGCAAGTGATGAAAGCATACCGCTATACCGGCCCGGCCAGTGGCGTCACGCTGGCGGACGGAACTGAAATTCTGCTCTGGCCGGGGAAAACACATCTTTTGCCTGAGCAACATGACTATGTGAAGGTACTGGTGGCGCTCGGGCATCTGATACCGGTACAGGAAGAGACACTGACCGCCGGAGCCTCCTCCGTGTCGTTACCGAAACGCCGCAATGACAGTGAGATGAAAAAGGAGGACACGCATGGCCGCTAATTATCTGCATGGTGTTGAGACCCTTGAGGTGGAAAAAGGGGCGCGCCCGGTCAGCATGGTCAAGTCTGCGGTGATTGGGCTGGTGGGGACGGCACCCACGGGCAACGTTAACACGCTGGTGCAGTGCCTGTCTGAAAAAGACGCTGCCGCCTTTGGTTCACCGTTTACCGGTTTTACCATTCCGCAGGCGCTGGATGCGATTTACGACCATGGTGCAGGCACTGTTCTGGTTATCAATGTCCTTGACCCGGCAGTACATAACACCACGGTGGCAGACGAAAAAGTGACTTTTGACAAAGCGACCGGGAAAGCCGGGCTGGCTCATCCGATTGTGTCCCAGCTGGTGCTGACGTCGGAGGATGGTGCTCAGTCCTATACCGACGGTCAGGATTACGCACTGGATGCGCAAAGCGGAACAATCACGAACCTCGGGAAAGGCATCGCTGCGGGAGCCACGGTGAAAGCCGGGTACCGTTATGCTGACCCGACCAAAGTCACTGCAGCGGATATCATTGGTGCGGTCAATGCCGCCGGTAACCGTACCGGCATGAAGCTGCTCAGTGACAGTTTTAACCTGTTCGGCTATTTCGCCAAAATCCTGATTGCCCCGGTATTCTGCACCCAGAACAGCGTGGCGGTTGAGCTTACCGCCATGGCAGAGAAACTGGGGGCTGTTACCTACATCGACGCACCGGTGGGCACCACCTTTGCACAGGCGCTGGCAGGACGCGGGCCGGAAGGCACCATCAACTTTAATACCAGCTCTGACCGTGTCCGTCTGTGTTATCCGCATGTCAGAGTCTATGACGCGGCTACCAACAGTGAGCGTCTGGAGCCGCTGAGCCAGCGGGCGGCGGGATTACGGGCGAAAGTCGATCTGGAAAAAGGCTACTGGTGGTCATCCTCCAATCAGGAGATCCTCGGTATCACCGGCGTGGAACGCCAGCTGTCCGCCATGATTGATGACCCGCAGAGCGAGGTGAACCTGCTCAATGAACAGGGTATCACGACCGTTTTCAGCAGCTACGGCAGCGGTCTGCGCCTGTGGGGCAACCGGACGGCAGCCTGGCCGACGGTCCCCCATATGCGCAACTTTGAGAATGTGCGCCGTACCGGAGACATGATTAATGAATCCATCCGTTACTTCAGCCAGCAGTATATCGACCAGCCCATTACCCAGGCGCTGATTGATGCACTGACCGAGTCGGTCAATGCGTTCGGACGCAAGCTGATTGGTGACGGTGCGCTGCTAGGGTTCAGCTGCTGGTTTGATCCTGCCCGTAACGAAGAGACCGAACTGGCTGCCGGGCATCTTCTGCTGAGTTACAAATACACGCCACCGCCGCCGCTGGAGAGACTGACGTTTGAGACTGAAATCACGTCGGAATACCTGTTAACCCTGAAAGGAAACAGCTGATGCCAAAGATTGAGATTAACCGCATTACCAATGCCAATATTTACCTGGACGGCGCGAACCTGTTGGGCCGGGCTGAAGAGGTCAAACTGCCGGACGTCTCCATGACCATGCAGGAGCATAAAGCGCTGGGCATGGTGGGCAAAGTGGAACTCCCGGCAGGGTTTGACAAAATGGAAGGTGAGATAAAATGGAACAGCTTTTACCGTGATGCCATGCTGTCCGCCGCCAATCCGTATAAATCGCTGTCACTGCAGTGTCGCTCCAGTGTACAGCGTTACAGTTCTCAGGGACTGATTGATGAAATCCCGCTGGTGACGTTCCTGACCGTCATGTTCAAGAAGAATCCGCTGGGCACATTCAAACAGCATGAGAATGCCGAGTTCTCCAGTAGCTTCACCTGCACGTACATCAAACAGGTGCTGGATGGTGAGGAGCTGCTGGAGCTGGATTACCTGGCCAACATCTTCCGCGTCGGCGGTGTCGATCAACTAACCGATTATCGTATTAATATTGGTGGATAATTCACAGCAGGGAGCCTTACCGCTCCCTTTTTTCATCTGCTTTAATATCTGTTGTATTCCCCTGCAGACATACTGCCCTGAAACGACACAGGAGAATGCGTATGTCACAACCACACCATGATGTTTTTATCCCCGTATACCCCTTTATGACCGCAGCCGGTTCCCGTATTGAGCGTATCGAGCTGAAGCGCCTGACAGTCAAAGATCTGAAGCAGGTGCGAAAAACGTATAAAGATCCGGCAGACTGGGATGAGCCGCTGATTGCCCGCAGCACAGGTCTTATTCCGGAAGATCTGGAGAATATGGATTTGGCGGATTATCTGGAATTACAGAAACGATTTCAGCAAATCACTGGGCTGGGCAAAAGCAACACAGACACTGATGCAGGCGCAGGGGCTGCTGGCGAGGTGGTTCCGGTTTCAGCCGGGTGAGATTGATGCGCTGGATACTGACGATCTGGAAATGTGGCTGGCACAGGCAGAAGCACAAATCAAAAGTGAGTACAGCGACAGACACTGATACTTTCAGATGAACCTGACAGTAGCCTCAAAGGGCTGCTGTTTTCTTTTTATTATCCGTAGGGAGCACAATTTTGGCCGGTAATTTTTCTGTGGGTGTTGTCATCGGCGGCATCGTTGGCAGCACGTTCCGTTCCGCGATGAGTGGTACCCGCCGTGCCCTTGACTCCCTGGGGGAGACTTCACGTCGTCTGCAGGAGCGTCAGAACGCCTTAACCCGGGCCACTGAGCGTTACGGTCAGTTAGGTGGTGCCCGGATGCAGCAGCTTAACCGTGAGCTGTTACGGGTAGGCCGCACGATGGAACAGATTGAGCGTCAGCAGCGCCGCCTTTCTGCCGTATCCGCAACCGGCGATGCACTGAAAGCCAACCGTATGGCACTTTATGGTCAGGGCGTTGAAACCTATGCCATGGCTCAAACGCTTTATCATACAATCTTTCCGGCAGTTCAGCAGTCTATGTCTTTTGAAGACAAGATGATTGATATGTCAATCACCGCAAAATATGACACTGATACTCAGAATCATCTCGCCGCACAGATAAAAGGATGGGCATTAAAATACAATCAGAATCAGGATGAGATGCAGGAGGCGGTAGGTTCACTCATCAGTAATAATATCGACAGCCTGTCTGATATCAGATACTACATGCCTGATATTGCCCGTGCGGCAACAGCCACACGCACAGCGGGGGCCGACTGGGCCAAAGTCGCCGCTGTCTGGCAAACGTCCCTGAAAGGAGCGGCAGAAGACTTCGGGGCTGTACAAAATATTATGGCTTATGCCGGTGATCAGGGTTCATTTGAAATCCCTGATCAGGTCAAATGGATGCAGTCTCTTGCCCCTATGATGGAAGGTGTCGCCAGCGGTAAAGATGCCGTGGCTGAAATCGGTGCCAGCCTGCAGATTGCAAAAATCGGGGCAGGTTCAACCGATGAGGCGGCGAATAACTTTAAAAATTTTCTGACCAAAATTTTTGCCCGGGATACCCAAAAGCAATTTACGGATTTGGGGATTGACCTTCAGGCGTCTCTTGAAAGTTACAAATCCGCCGGTATATCCCCCATCGAAGGCATGATGAGTATCATTGAACGATACCTGAATGCCAAAAGTCCCGAGGCACTGGCAGGTTTTAAATCTGCCATGAAAATAGAAAATGATACCGCCAGAGACGAAGCGCTTCAGGCGCTGGCTAAAAATTTCGGTTTGGGGGAGATGTTTGCAGATCAGCAGGTCATGGCATTTATCCGCCCGATGCTGGCGAATATGGATCGATATCGTGAAATACGGGCCGGTGCACTTAAAGCGGCAGATAATGATCTTCTGGGAACAGCTTATGACCGGCGTCTACAATCCCCGCTCGAAGCCACCAAAGCACTGATGATCAATAGTCGTGATCTTGCTATCACACTGGGAGATCAACTTGCACCGTCTTTTGTTTCTCTTGTGCAGGAATTGCTTCCGCTTATACAAAAGACGAAAAACTGGATCACACTTCATCCTGAGCTGGTCAGCGGTGCAATACAGATTGTGGGTGCGCTGCTGGCCTTCAAAGCCTCAACCATTGCCCTGAAACTGGGGCTGAATCTTCTGCTCTCCCCCTTTGTCAGTGTCTGGAAAAATCTCGTTTTACTCCGGGCAAACTGGTTACGTCTGACACAGGCATTCGGTGAAGGCGGAAAATTGCGCTGGCTGGCAACCGGGCTGAGCCGTGTCGGTAAAGGTGCAGCCAGCCTGGGCAAAATACTGGCCGGAGGCTTACTCAAAGGATTAACGCTCGCCGGTAAAGCCATCCTCTGGGTGGGAAAAGCCTTACTGATGAATCCCATCGGTCTGATTATTACCGGTATTGCGGTCGCCGCGTATCTGCTGTACCGCTACTGGGGGCCGGTCTCCGCATTTTTTAAACGCTTATGGGCGCAGGTCACCTCTGCATTCAGTCGTGCATGGCAGAGTATTACTGCCGTCTGGCAGGGCATTTCAGGCTGGTTTTCCGGTCTCTGGACTGAAATTAAGACCGCTTTTGACGGCGGGATTGCCGGTGTCGGCCAGCTGGTTCTCAACTGGTCGCCGCTGGGATTATTTCATAAGGCTTTTGCTGGTGTACTGTCATGGTTTGGTATCGATATGCCAAAAAGTTTTACCGATTTCGGTAAAAACCTGATTACGGGGCTGGTCGACGGGATCAGTAATCAGCTGACCGCCGCAAAAGAAACGATTGTGAATTTCGGCAGTTCTGTCTCTTCCTGGTTTAAAGAAACTCTGGGGATTAATTCGCCCAGCCGGGTCTTTATGGGATTCGGTGATAACATCGTGCAGGGTGCGGCCATCGGTTTGCAACGCACCACACCACTGGCAGCAAAAGCCAGCCAGCAACTGGCAGATCAGATGGTGCCCTCATTACCGGTAATTCGCCCTGATAATCTGATCGGGCAACTGGTTAACGATGTTCGTCAGAAAATTACCGCTGTTAAAAACCGGCTGACCGGCACAGGGGCTTCACTTTTCGCCCGGTTATCTGACACCTTCCCGTCATTTTCCGTAATGCCGTCAGGCATATCGCCTGTCGTTCCTCCGGTCTTACCGGGGTTGCATATTGCAGAGTCAATGTCACCCGCCGCACCGCGTATTCCCTCTGACGAGGTGATGGCTGCGGGGTATGCCGGACAACGTGCCGGTAAGACTGACTCGGCCCCGGCAATTCAGGTCAGTTTTAATCCGCAGTTTTTTCTCAATAACAAAGAAACAACCGTACCTGACACACTGTCCGGTGCGCTGAATATGAGTCTGCATGAACTGGAAAAAATGCTGGCACGTCTGCTGGCTCAGAAACAACGCAGGGAGTACGAATAATGTTTGCGGTACTGGGTAATATTGAATTTGAACTGATCACGTACTGGGACGGCTTCGAAATGACGTCCGGTGTCGATTATGCCGAACATGCCCGTATCGAAGGCAAACCCGGATTACAGTTTATCGGTGACCGACTGGATGAGATCCAAATCGCGCTGGTGTTTCATCAGCATTATTGTGTTCCGGATACCGAACTGACCCGGTTGCGTACGGCAATGAAGGCACATCAGGCGCTGGCGCTGGTTTTCGGCAACGGGGATTACCGGGGCTGGTTTGTCATTACCGATATTACCGCTGTCAGCGAGCAGACCGACAGTACCGGGAATGTGCTGGCCATGAATGCCACCGTGTCGTTGCGTGAGTATACCGGAGACCCGAAAAACCCGCTGAAACCGCCCGCCATACGTACTCAGGTACCCGGTGTCAGCACGCTTTCCGGCGCTGTGCCGAAACCGTCCGGTATCGCAAAGCTTGTCCGTGACGGTGTGAATTATACCCGGCAGGCACAGTCGGTGCTTCAGACAACGGTCAGTGCTGTCCGGATAGCCCAGAAAATGAAGAACAATCCGGCTGTTGCACTGACTCGTGTCCCGGGGCTGATGAGTCATCTGGGGAATATGTCTAACGCACTGGGAAACAGTGTACCGGCTTTCCGTTCACTTTCAGCGGTCATGCCTGATGCTGCCACGCTGGCCCGGGCAGGCAGTGAGGCGGTGTCGTATGTGCAGCAGGCCCGGTCGTCACTGAACAGCACAAACAGTAAAAATATTGCCGCAGTACTGGACGGGGTTTCCGGTCAGCTGGGGTCAGCGACGACGGTACTGACCCGGATATCCCCGGCATTAAGCAAAATGGCTGCCGGAATTACGGTAAGGAGCGTGTGATGTTTATTGAACATATCACCCGTCACGGGGAACGCTGGGATACACTTGCCCAGCAATATTATGGTGACCCGCTGGGCTACCCCCGGATTATTGCGGCGAATCCACACATTGCCATCACGCCGGTGTTGCCTTCCGGACTGGTGCTGCTCATCCCTGTCATCGATGCCGGAGAGGCAGGTACTGAGGAGGATATCGCACCATGGCTGAGATAAACACCCTGCCGGTAAATACCGGCGTCACGGATGTCCTGAGTCCGGTATTTACGCTGTGGTATCTTCAGAAAAATATCACCACCGATATTGCACCGTATGTCACACGCGTCACTTACACCGATAACATCAAAAGTGAATCGGACACCATTGAAGTGGAGTTGGAGGATTCGGACGGTCGCTGGCTGGATAAATGGTATCCGGGAAAAGGTGACACGCTCACGCTGAAAATGGGCTATAAAGGCGAAACATTGCTGTCCTGCGGCACATTCTCCATTGATGAAATCGAGGTCAGTGCCCCCCCTTCGGTTGTGTCCGTCAGAGGTGTGGCTGCCTCGGTGAATCAGGCGCTGCGGACAAAATCCAGCCGGGGTTTTGAAAACACCACACTGGCCGCCATTGCCGGACGCATTGCCAAAAAACATCAGCTGAAACTGGTCGGCACCATTGAGCCTGTCAAAATTGATCGGATTACACAGTATGCGGAAACGGATGTGGGATTTTTGCGCCGCCTGGCCGGTGAATATGGTTATGCCGTGAAAATTGTCAGTGACCGGCTGATTTTTTCTCACCTGACCTCTCTGCGCAGTCAGGAGCCGGTCAGACAACTGACACCGCAGGATATCGCCCGTTTTTCCCTGCGTGATACCATCAACCGGATTTACCAGTCTGCAAAAGTCAAACACCAGAACAGTAAAGAGAAAAAATTAATTGTCTATGAGGCTGACGGAGGAACCCGTGAGAGTGATAAACAACTCAGCGGGGGAAAAACCGTCAGCGCAGACACACTGAAGGTCAACAGTCGCGCCGGTGACCCGGAAAGTGCTCGGATAAAGGCAGATTCGGCACTGGCAAAAAATAACGAATATCAGCAGAACGGCTCACTGACTCTCGCAGGGACGCCGCAATTGACCGCCGGTAATAAAATTGAATTATCCGGTTTCGGGCAGTTATCCGGGGACTGGCTGATAACATCAGCCCGGCATATGTTTGAGCGGAGCAGCGGCTATACCACTGAACTGGAAGTGGCCAGAGGCCCGGTAACCCGAACCCGCCGCCAACGGGGAAAACCGGCAAAAACACAGACGCTGACGGTGTATAAAGCGGATGGCACCACCTCAACGGTGATAAAGGAGAAAAAATAATGGCCACTGTAACCCGTCAGGTCGGTACTGTCAGTGCCGTGGATGCCGATAAGGTTCAGGCCCGTGTTCGTCTGCCGGAATGCGATAATCTGCGCACACACTGGCTGAATGTGCTGCAGCGCAATACCCAGAATAACAAGGATTACTGGTTGCCTGATATCGGTGAGCAGGTGGAGGTGCTGCTGGATGCAAATGGTGAGGACGGTGTTATCCTGGGGGCCGTTTACTCCAGTGTGGATAAACCGCCATTCAGTGACAAAAATGTCCGGGGCACCGTGTATGCTGATGGGGCTGAATTCAGCTACAACAGGGACACACACACGCTGACTATCCGGGGCGGTATTGAGCATATCCGAATTGAATGTCAGGCGGATGTCACCGTCAAAACCCCGAAAGTCACCATCAATGCACCGGAAACCGAAATCACCGGCAATCTTCTGGTCGGCGGTAAACTCACTTATGAGGGGGGCATGGCAGGCTCCGGCGGAAATGGTGCTGCTGCCAGTATTCAGGGGAATGTGGAAGTTAACGGTAATGTCCACTCAACCGGCAGCATGTTATCGGATGGCCCTAACTCGAATCATCATGGCCACTGAGTCTTTTTAAACCCCTTTAATATCCCTCCCGCATGTCCGGGGTAATACTGCCCCCATGAAAACAACCCCTGTATTCTGGCAACCGGCTCTGCAGGCTCCCGGCGAAATCGTCCGGGGGCCGGAGGATATCCGGCAGTCCATTCAGATTATCCTGCGAACGCCCCGGGGCAGTGACCCGCACCGCTCTGAGTTCGGTACGGATCTGCACCGGTATATCGACTGGCCGGTTGACCGGGCCATTCCCCATGTGGTGCGTGAGTCTGTTGATGCCATCCGTCGCTGGGAGCCACGCTGTCAGCTTGTGTCAGTGAAACCCCTCATTGACGGTGAGCATCTTACACTTTGTGTGAGCTGGAAAGGGAATGACGGGGAAACTCAAATGCAGGAGTTGCTATGGCGTTAACAGAACCTGATTTTATTGAACGTGATGCCGATAAAATTACGGCTGAAATGATTGCACAGTATGAGCGTGATACCGGAAAAACCTTATATCCGGCTCAGGCAGAACGCCTGCTGATTAATTTGTGGGCTTACCGAGAGATGCTGATCCGTGTTGCGATTCAGGAGGCGGCCAAACAAAATCTGGTGGCCTTTGCCCGGGAGCCGATGATTGATTTTCTGGGCGAACTGGTGGGGGTTTACCGCCTCGCGCCACAACCGGCTTCGACTCTGCTTCAGTTTTCCGTGGATACAGCACTGACCAGGGATGTCCTGATACCCGCAGGCACCCGCGTCAGTGCGTCAGACAGCATAATTTTTGCAACGGATACCGATGTGGTGCTGAAGGCCGGATTACTGTTGGTTAACACCCGGGCCACCTGTACTGAGCCGGGAATAAACGGAAATAACTGGCAACCGGCACAAATCAGCCAGTTACTGGATGATATCGGGGATATCGATTTACAGGTGACGAACCTGACGGCCAGTTCCGGCGGTTCAGAGCAGGAAGATAACGACAGGCTCCGTGAGCGTATCAAGCTGGCACCGGAATCGTTCACTAATGCCGGAAGCAAAATGGCTTACCGTTTCCATGCCATGCAGGCGCATCCCAATGTGGTGGATGTCGCTGTGCTTTCACCGTTTCCCGGTACGGTGGAATTATATCCGTTGCTCAGTACCGGTCTGCCGGATGACAGTATTCTGACGCTGGTCGAGAGTTTTTGTTCAGATGAAAAAATCAGGCCGCTGACCGATACGGTACAGGCGAAACCACCCGTACTGGTGGATTATGACATTGTGGCCAATATCACTGTCTATCGTGATCAGGATGCCGCCTCGGTAAAAGTGCATGCAAACAAGGCTATTCAGAACTGGGTGGCTGCCCGCAGGGCAGTTCTGGGGCGCGATATTGTCCCGAGTCAGATTATCAGTGAGCTGTCTGTTGCCGGTGTTTATCAGGTTGAACTGATAAGCCCGGCGTTGCTGGTCGTTGCTGAAAATGAATGGGCTAACTGTACCGGTATCACCCTCAATATGACCGGAGTGGCTGATGACTGATCCCCTTCAGCTTCCGCCGCCGCTGGAAGGCGATATCCGGTTCCGGTCACTGGGCAGGCTGGCAGAACGTCTGAATCGTATCGACCTGAGTACCCTGATGATCTGTCTCACCGATATCGTCGACAGTTCCGCGCTGCCATGGCTGGGTGAGCAGTTTTCACTGTTCGGCGATGGCTGGGAGCTGGCTGAGTCCGACGACGTCCGCCGCACACTCATCAAGTCAGCCATTGAATTACACCGTTATAAAGGTACGCCATGGTCAATCCGGGAAGTCATCCGGCGTTTTGGCTTTGGTGAGGTGGAGTTAATCGAAGGACTGGGTGGATTACAGTATGACGGTCAGGGAACGTTTAACGGCCATTACCTTTACGGGGACAAGCGTGCCTGGGCGGTTTACCGGGTGATACTGCAGCGGCCCATCACCAATGATCAGGCAAGACTGTTACGCCGCGTACTGTCCTTTTTTGCCCCGGCCCGCTGTCACCTTATCAGCCTAGATTATCAGGCTGTTCCTGTCCGGTATAACGCAGAGGCGCATTTTGACGGTAATTATAACTACGGGAGTCATCAGTAATGGCAACACTTAACGAATCCGCTGTCTGGGAAGACGGTATTTATCAGCTTGAAGTCTCAGACCCGGTATTAGGTGGGCCGGGAGGTATCGCCAACCGGCAGGCAGAACAACTGGCCAACCGGACGAATTATTTAAAAAAACAGGCTGAAGGTCAGAAAAATGAGCTGTCAGAGCATCTCAAAGCGGCTAATCCGCATACACAGTATGCCCGGAAAGGAGAGTCATATACTAAAGAAGAGTCTGACGGTAAATTCCCGGATAAAAACAGTGTCGCTTACCTGACACATGTGAGGCATCAGGATTTTCAGGGAAGTATCGGCGTTAAAACACTGCTTTCTGTTCGTGGTGCCGATAATGAGGCAGGGCTGACACTCAAACCCGGCATAGACAAATCCCTAGCATTAAAACATAACAATAAATGGAACTATTACAGCTTTCCGGACAAGTCGGGCACCGTTGTGTTAGCCTCAGATGCTGAGTGTGTTGATAATTATCCTGTCGGCTCACCTATACCCTGGCCATCACCTACAGCACCTTCTGGTTATCTAATTTGTCAAGGGCAAACCTTTAATAAGGCAACATACCCAAAACTTGCCGTTGCGTATCCTTTAGGAAAATTACCCGATTTACGCGGTGAATTTATTCGTGGCTGGGATAATGGTCGTGGTGTGGATACAGGCAGACGTATTCTCAGTCAGCAATTCGGTAATACCCCTATAGTAAATTATGAATATCCGGTAGGCAGTGGTTTTTCGGTAACGATTAGCACTGCAAGTAATGATGAAGGTGCTAATGAAACGCGTCCGCGAAATATCGCTTTTTTATATATCGTGAGGGCTAAATAATGCAAAAATATAACGTCAATATCCAAAAAGGAAAAATTGGTGATAACGGTCTGGCCAGCGTGACAGGATGGGTTAAGTGTTATCTTGCTAATCCTGTAACACGCGAATACATGGGATCAACTATGGAATATGTCATGTTTGATGTTTCATTATCTGCGGGTGCTTATTTAGATGAGCCACCATTACCCGAAAAAGAAAATCAAGCCGTTAGGCGTAGAGAAGATGGCAGTGCGTGGGAAATTGTTGACGATTACCGAGATTTAACCGCCTACAATACGCAAACAAAGCAACCTATCATCATTGATTTTATGGGGGCATTGCCTGAATCTCTCACATTGTTAAAACCGAATAGTGAGTTTGATAAATGGGATGGTAAGAAATGGATTGTTGACACAGAAGCCCAAAAAGCGGCACTCATTACACAGATTGAGCAGGAGAAGTCACGACGCTTAGATGAAGCAGGTAATACAATCGCGTATTTGCAAGAAGCTGTTGATGTTGATCTAGCCACAGAAGAAGAGGTTGTCGCACTGCAAAAATGGAAAAAATACCGAGTTCTGTTAAATCGTGTTGATGCTTCCAGCACTACTGATATCGAATGGCCTCAAAAGCCAGAATAACCCATTTCAGACTCTGGCTATGCAGAAGAGGTATTTTTGATATTGATACTTTCTGATAGACCGTTTAAGAAAGAATTGATATATGAAATTGTAATTCTTTTGCAAATATTGGAACGCCGCAACGGTATCATTTATCTCACGGATATGGGGTGATTTATCGCGCGGCGCATCATTTAGTCTGCGCAATTACGGGCTTACTGAGTTACAGGCTAAATTCGTTAATGAATACCTTATTGACCTAAATAGGACTGCTGCATATAAGCGTGCTGGTGGTAAATGTGAAGGAAATACGGCATACGCAAGCGCAAGTCGGATGTATAGAAATGTTAAGGTTAATCGGGCAATCACCGACGCATTAGCAGAACGGGAACGCAGAACAGAGATAACCCAAGATGCCGTATTAAAAATATGGTGGGATATTGCAACTGCAGACGTTAACGAGCTGACCGAATACCGTCGATTATGTTGTCGTCATTGTTGGGGCTTTGGTTTCAATTACCAATGGCGTGATTCAATAGAGTTTGAAGACGCTATTAAGAAAGCGCTTACAGCCAATAAACCGCCTCCACAAGATGTGGGTGGCTACGGTTACGATGAAACATTAGATCCAAATCCTGATTGCCCTCGTTGTAATGGTGCTGGTATTGGGCGTGCGTACTTTCATGATACGCGTGATTTAACAGGGCCAGCTCGTCGAGTATTTGCTGGCGTGAAAGAAGGGAAGTTTGGTGTTGAGGTTATTACCCGTAATCAAGATGAAGCGCTTAAGATGGTTGCACAGCATTTAGGTATGCTGAAGAACAAGACGGAATTAACGGGTGTCGATGGTGGTCCTATTCAAACAACAGGAATAGATTTAAGTCACTTAAGCTTCGAGCAACTTCTTCAATTGAGAAAAAAGGGTGAAAAGTAGTTCTATTTAACATAATGGTTCTAATGCGCCCCTTCACTTTTAAACTCAACTAAAAACACAACCAAAACCGCTAAAAGTAACAATCTTCTTTCTGTTTTAATGCCGTTTTATTGTTAATCAATTGTTATCAAAAACATGAAAATCATTTCGTGCCAATTACGGCATGAAAGGGTTATTTTTGTCACTTTAGGTATCTCTATGGATGTCAATTTCGACTTGTTTGATGAAGAAGTCAGGAGAGAGATAGCTAGACGTAGTTTGCACGAATTTATTCAGTATATAAACCCTGAATACATTACAAGCCATTTTTCTCAAACGGTATGTGATGCGCTCGACCAGTTCTTGATTGATATGATGGCAGGTAAGCGCCCTAAATTAATATTAGGGGCACCGCCACAACACGGTAAGTCTGATATTGTTTCTCGTTATCTTCCCGCTTATTTCTTTGGAAAATACCCTAACATGCGTGTGGGTGCGCTGTCTTATTCCTCAGATTTAGCCGGTGATATGAATACCGATGTTCAGCGCATTATGATGTCCGATGAATATCGCGTGCTATTTCCTAAAAGTTGGTTAGGCAATAGGCCTGAAAACGGCATTGCAGTTAAACGTAATTCTGACGAGTTCGGTATCGCCAACTACAAAGGAAGCTATGTGTGTGCGGGGGTAGGTGGCCCATTAACGGGTAAGAAAGTTGACCTCGGCATTATTGATGACCCGATAAAGAACTCGAAAGAGGCACTTAGCCCAACTGTTAAAAAATCAATTTGGAACTGGTACGTTTCGACCTTTAAGACCCGTTTATCAAAAAATAGCGGTGAAATTATCATGGCCACTCGATGGGCAACTGATGATTTGTCTGGTCAATTAAAAGAAAAAGCGCCTGAAACCAAGGTGCTTGCATTCCCTGCCATTAATGAGAAAGGAGAAGCGTTGGTACCAGAGTTACACCCAATCGACAAACTCCTTGAGACAAAAGCAATCCTCGGTGATTACTTTTGGTCTGCAATGTACCAACAATCACCTAAGCCGGGTGATGGTCAAATCTTCCACGAAGAATTTGCTCAGTACTATCTACCGAAAGACCTACCTGAAAAATTCGATAAGGTTATCCATAGTTGGGATATGACCTTTAAAGACAGTGACGGTACTGACTATGTGGTGGGGCAGGTATGGGGCAAGAAAGACGCAAACGCTTATCTACTGTATCAAATTAGAAAACGCATGAGCTTTACTGAAACCTTAAAATCGGTGAAATGGTTAGCTGAAAAATTCCCTGAAGGACGACGTAAGCTGGTGGAAGACAAAGCCAATGGCCCTGCTGTAATCGACTCTCTCAAATCAACCGTATCAGGGTTAATTCCCGTCGAGCCAGATGGTAGCAAGGTTGCTCGTGCTCATGCGTGTACTGCTGAGTGGGAAGCTAGAAATGTGTGGCTACCTCACAAAGATATTGCGCCGTGGATTGTCGAAACCGTAGAGGAAATTACTACATTCCCGTTTGCTGGCCATGACGACACAGTGGATGCCATGACGCAAGCATTACGCGATTTATATCAGAAGAAAAAAGGCAGTTTCTTCACAACTAGGAGATGATCTATGTGGTGGCCGTTTAAGAGGCGAAAAACAGAACCACTCGCACCGGTTAAACGGTCAGCATTTACAACTGACTTATATCCTGCACTGGCGCGAGAACAGGGCTTTGATGGGATTAATTTACCCCAACCCACAATTGCAGGTGTTGCGATGGATAGCATTGATAGCTACGTGCCCTCATTTAAAGGTGAACAAGTTTACGGTGTGCCAGAGTCACAGGCCTCATGGTATGCCTCACAAATGTTTATCGGCAACAATATGTGTGCGGTTATCGCTAAACATTGGCTGGTGGATAAAGCCTGCAATATGCCTGCGCGTGATGCGATACGTCAGGGTTACGATATTGATTGTGATAACGACGATGATCGCGCTATCAGTAAAAAGCTCCGTAAACGTGATAAAAAATACCGTATTACACACCAACTGAAAGAGCTGGTTCATTTTGGGAGAGTATACGGCGGTCGCTTAGCATTATTCGTTGTGGAGACATCAAACCCGAAAGAGTGGTACGAAAACCCGTTTAATATCGATGGTGTGACTAAAGGGATGTATAAAGGTATTAAACAGATTGATCCACAATGGGTAACGGCCGATTTAACGGATTCCAATGTTCAAGATCCTGCTAGCATGGATTTCTACGAGCCAACCTATTATGTGATTGGTGGGCGTAAGTATCACAAGTCTCACTTTATTAAGTTTGTACCGTTTCCTGTGCCGAATGTCTTGAAGCCAATGTACAACTACTTTGGTGTTTCTGTTCCTGAGCGCATTTATGAGCGTGTCTACGCTTCAGAACGTACCGCCAATGAAGCGCCACAATTGGCAATGACTAAGCGTTTACTCACGATGGGGATCGCAGACCTTGAGTCGGCAGATAAGAGCATTATCAATGAAAACATGCTCTATTTTATGGAGATGCGCGATAACTACGGTGTGCAAATGACGGGCAGTGGTGACACTGTTCAACAGTTCGACACCTCATTAGCGGATTTAGACGCCACGATTATGACGCAATATCAGCTTGTGGCATCGGCGTCCAATGTACCGGCAACAAAGTTATTAGGTACTACACCGAAAGGCTTTAACTCAACAGGGGAATACGAAGAGGCTAATTACCGCGAAGAGCTTGAAAGTATCCAATCAAACGACCTTGAAGATCTATTACAGCGTCATTACGACATGTTAATGCGTAGCGATGGTTTACCTGTGACAGAAATCTCTATCACATGGGCGCCACTTGATAGCCCGACGGCTGTTGAGAGTGCGGATATTGAACTGAAAGAAGCGCAGACCGATGTGGCACTGGCTTCGACGGGTGCGATAGATGGGTTAGATATCCGTAAAAAACTGGCCAGCAATAAAGAGTCCAGCTATTACGGCATTGAAGTGAACGAGGCAGATTATGTCGAGGCGAATACGAGTACGAACGAAGCGAGCACAATGGGCAATTTCGCGTCAAGCGGTCATGAAGGGGAAACCTCTGCAGTATTCAGTCGCCCCAGCTAGTCGTTATCAAGGTGACATGTCACGACTCATTAATGCAATGATTAAAGACTATGAAAAAGTGTTTAGTGAATTAAATGACGGCTTTGACGGTTTTACGATGGATGCCAGCTTTGCCAGTCAAACACGCATCTGGCTTAATCGGCTAAAACGCAAATGGGATAAGATTTTTAAACAAAAATCCACAGAGATTGCGGATAAATTTGTTTCCCAAGTCGATATAGGCGCAAAGCGTAATTTAGATGATTCTCTCAAACAGTTGTCAGGGGGGATCACCATCAAAACCCCAGCCATGCCCGAAGCCCTGAAAGATAAAATTATTGCCTCTACAGCTGAAAACGTATCGTTAATTAAATCTATTCCACTGCAATTTCATCAACGTATTGAAAGTGTTGCATTACGTTCTATTAGCCAAGGTGGAGAGGGCGCAAAGACGCTATTAGAGGAAATTAGGCATACAGGCAGTGTGACTGAAAAAAGGGCGAATTTTATCGCTGTTGATCAAACACGAAAAATCACGACTGCAGTGAATTATGAGCGTATGAAATCTGCCGGTATTCGTAAGGCAGTTTGGCATCACTCGGCTGGTAGTGCCGAACCGCGTGAATTACATCTGCGTCTGGATGGTGAAGTGTTTGATTTAGATAACCCACCTGTGATTGATGAACGGACAGGTGAGCGTGGCTTGCCCGGACAATTACCAAACTGTAAGTGCTTCTGGACACCCGTAATAGATTTCGGTGAGGAGACATGACCAAACGACAATATGATTTAAACGGCTGGCTGGAAGTGAAAGATAACCCCATCTCTAAAGTTGGGGTTTTTGATTATTTAGGGTTTGAAATTGGCGCACCGATACCCGAAAAAATTTACAAGGTGTATCGCCCACAAGAAGAACTGGCCAGCACAGAGACAATTAATTCTTTCAAATTAATGCCCTTTGTTGATGAGCATGAAATGTTAGGGAAAGACGGTACACCCGCGGAGACAAAGGGGATACAAGGGGTCATCGGGGAGCGAGTCTATTTTGAATACCCCTATCTCAGAGGCAATATCAAAATCCTGTCTAATTCAGCGCTTAACCAAATTGAAGGAGGAAAAATTGAATTATCTCCAGGTTATCGCTGTATTTACGATTTCACACCAGGCGAATTTAACGGTGAACGTTATGACGCCATACAACGGCATATTAGAGCCAACCATCTTGCGTTAGTCGATGAAGGGCGCACTGGCGCTGATGTTGCTGTGCAAGACCATTCCGTTATTACCATAGACACAAAGGAACTTATTCGCATGAACGAAGAAGAAAACAAAGAGAAGCAAACCACTGATGAGGGTGCATTTACGCCCGAGCAATTGGAAGCGTTAAAAGCCATTATCAAGGAAGTCATCACCAGCACTCAACCTGCAACAGATAATGATCCAGAAGAAGAGAAAAAACCTTCAACTGATTCTGATCCTGACGAAGAGCAGAAAGCAGAAGAAGCAGTGGAAAAAGCCGAAATTGCCACAGAAGAGGCTGAATCTGGCGAACCTGAAGCAGTCGAGAAAGCCGAAGTCGCCATTGAAGAAGCTGTCGAAGCGATTGAAGAAGCCAAAGAGCATCTTGACCAAGCCACTACCGATGGACTTCATCGTCGTTTAAAACGCCTAAATCGTAGCATGACCGCCATGGACGAAATGGCATCGCTAAAACGTAAAATTAAGCGATTAGAAAAAGCCAAACCCGCAATGGATACGGGGGAGTTACTCAAACAAATCGGTGCGCGTGATTCGTTAGCGCATAAATTAACGCCATTTATTGGTGTGTTTGACCACTCAGCCATGACTCAACAACAAGTTGCCGAGTACGGTGTTGAAAAACTGGGTATTCAATGCAGTAAAGGTACAGAAGCCATTGCTCTTGATGCTTGGATGCAAGGGCGTGTGCCTGATTCTCAAAAGACCAGCTCAACAATGGACTCTGCAGTGAGCAATAAATCAATTATGGATAAATGGGGAGCTAAATAATGGCAATTCCTAAATCAGTAGCAAACGGCTTAATTTCTGGTGTTGTCGGTGAAATTAGTCATGCAGGCCCTATTCGCGCTGTTTCCGCCATTCTCAGTTCAGCAGATGAAAAGCTGAATATTTTCGGTCGCGCCTATACCTACAAAGATGATTCAGTGGAATCCGTTCAAGTGGGCGGTAAAGGGGCATTTGCGGGGATCATGATTAACCCTAAAGCCTATCGTATCGAAGAAGAATTCGCTCGTAATGGTACGCAGGGCGAATTCCTGACAATGGGGGAGGTTTTCGTTGAACTAAAAGAAGTGGCAGGAAAAATCAACGCACCGGTTGTTTTTGATGAAGCAGACGGCTCGCTATCTTCGAAAGCCACCATTAGTGCCGGTGATCGTGTCATTGGTTTTATCAGCCGACACCTTGAGTCAACAGAAAGTGCTCACTTGGGCATTATTCGTTTAACAGAAATCCCATATCCAGCATCTCCAAAGGAAGGTGAATAATGCCAGTCAGTAAAATTAAGTTTCACATGTCTGGTCGTGATGTCAAAAAACATGGCCAACTAAATATTAACCCTGATCAGAAATGGACATACGGGGAATTAGCGCAAATCGGCTTTGGTGGTTTTTCTGCGATGGACTCCGCGATCAGTGGTGGTGCAATGCAGGGGGGCTTAATTCAACGCGAAATGTTGCAACACGTTTTACCGGGTGTCATTCGTACTGCTACGCGCGTGCGTGTGTTAGATGAAATCACAGGTATTGTTAATGCGGGCGAATGGCATGATGAAGAGATCATTCTGAATGTGGCGACACCAACCGGTAAAGCCGAGCTTTATGGTGATCATACTAATGTGCCATTAGCGTCTTATGCGCAAGACCAAGAGCGCCGTGGTCTTGTTCGTTTCGAATTAGGTTTCCAAGTGGGGAAATTAGAAGAAGCGCGCCAATCGTCTGCAGGCTTTGTTGCTATGGAAGAAAAGCGCAATTCAGTGACTGAATCATTAGAGCAAGGGCGTGAGCGAGTGGGTTACTACGGGTTTAATAGCCCTGAAACACGCGTCTTTGGTTTGATGAATGAGCCTAACTTACCCGCCTATGAAACCGCAAAAGGCAAATGGAAAGGGGGAACCTTTGCGGATATTACTGCTGATATTACCGATATGTTCTCGCGCATTGAAACGAGTTCTGGCGGTATTATCAAAGATGATACGCCAATCACCTTAACATTACCGTTGGGCTTTCGTTCTGCTCTGAATGTGGCTAATCCTGTCGCACGCGGTGAAACAGTCAAACAATGGATAAATGAAAACTATCCAAATATGCGTCTGGTTTTCTCTCCTGAATTTGTCGGCGCAAATGGTGGGGCTGATGTGGCCTATATGTTCGCAGATAGTATTGATGATGGTTCAACGGCAACCAGTGCGGTGATCTTGCAAGTTGTGCCTGTGAAATACCAGTTATTAGGTTCACTCAACCAAATTAAAGGGTATATGGAAGATGCAACCAATGCGACTGCAGGTGTATTTGTGACCCGTCCGTGGGCGGTGACACGCTTAACCGGCATTTAATCTTACCACTTCTCTTTTTGCGCCCTCATTTGAGGGCTTTTTTATATCTAAACAACAGGAGAGCACTCCATGCCTCTTTACGCATATTGTACCTTATCAAATGACCAGAACTATACCGTGAAAGACGGGAAAGTGTTTATTGCCGGTCAAGCGAACGTGATGACCAAACACATGTACACACCACGTGGTCGTGTGACGGAAATTTCTGACGAGCAATACAAACAGCTCAAAGAAAATCACGTTTTCAATCTTCATTGTGACAATGGGTATATTACCGTTGAAGAACGCAAAGAAGATCCCGAAAAAGTTGCTACCAATATGGAAGCGAGCGACCAATCAGCTCCTGACACACCAGAATCGTTAGAAGCTGAAAAGTTAGACATTCCTAAAACCAACAAAAAAGGTAAGTGATCATGGAGACGAGCACATTTCCTTTAACGTCATTCCGTGTGCTCTATCCGCAGTTTAACGGTGTGGGTGATGATGAAATAGATATCATTGCTCAATCTGCGTTGAACTATTTCTCTGCCTGTAAGGGTGTTTGCACTAACGAGCTGTGGATGCTCGTTGTTGCACACATGCTAACACTTAGAAAAATGATTGCTGATGATGAGTCGCCTACCGGTGTGGTGACGAGTGTGACTATCGATAAAGTGAGCGTGTCATTTACGGCACCGCCTGCCGGTTCGGATTGGTCGCACTGGTTTAAAATGACCACCTTTGGCCAGCAGTTTCTTGCACTGATCAAACGTTGTAGCGTCCCTCAATATTTGGGTGGTGGTGGCGAACGTTCAGCATTTCGTGGTGTAGGTGGGCGATTTACGCGAGGAGGGCGATTACGTTAATGACTAAATTAGCGCAATTAAAAGCGGTTTACGATGAATTGGCTAAAAAGCGATTAAGTGTTGGTTTTTTTGAACACGCAAAATATCCCGATGGAACACCTATTGCTTATGTTGCAGCTATTCAAGAGTTGGGCTATCCGGCTGGTGGCATTCCTCCTCGCCCATTTTTACGTCCGACCATGAATGACAAAAAGCAGGATTATAGTCAGTTAATTTTTCGTGCTGTGAAAGCCTCTATTAAGGGGAACATCACGCTGGATAATGGGCTGACACAAATTGGTGCGACGGTAGCGGGAGATGTGAAATTGGCAATTAAAGCAGTCACCACCCCAGCGCTGGAAGAGTCAACGGTCAAAGCAAGAGCACGTCGCCATAGCAAAGGTAAAGCCACGGATAAGCCGTTAGTTGATACCGGCCAAATGCTTCAAGCCGTGTCATTTGTCGTGGAGGATAAATAATGTTTGGTAACTTAAATCGTATTGCTTCACGTTATATTCCCCAGCAAAAGGTGCTCTGGTTTCGATTTAAAGAACGGGCACCCGATGAACGAGGGAATGACCAAAATTATTATTATGATCCGATAGAAGTTCGTGGCAGTTGGCAAGCGGTCGATACCCAAGATGTTCAATCCATGGGATTAGATACGAGCCAAGTGTACCGACGCTTATATACCTCTCATGATATTAAAGCGGTGCAACGAGGAACATCTCCTGATTTCCTTGTATTCAATGGTCGAAAATATGATGTGGTGGGTGATGCAGACTGGTACGAACAAGACGGTTGGAAATCGGTGATCTGTATCGAGGCGGGTACTTATGACGGATTATGAAGTTGATGTCGCCATTCGAAAACAGCTCTTGTTGCAGTTAAAAGTGGTCGGTATTGATATCTCCGTTAAAGCTGGTTTTCAATCTACTAAGCAAGGCCGTGAAGATAATATGGTGATGTTCTTTCCCATTAATGAAAACGGCTACGGCTGGCAAGGGCGTAAATATAACGTTCAAGGCAATAAAGCCAATCACCAAGAAAACCAGTTATCCGAAAAAACGTACCAAGTTCAGGCTTTCGTTACCCAGTTGGGCCATTATTCAGCGAGTGATATTACCGCTATTGTCAGAATGATCGCCAATTCATTGCCCTTTGTTGAAGCTCTCCGCAAACAAGGCATTGGCGTTCAGCGGGCAAGCGGTATTCGAACACCTTATTTTCTGAATGACCAGGGCAACTACGAACAAAACCCCTCATTTGATTTCAATGTGACATTTAATCGCATACTTCATCCTGATACAGACGCCGTGAGTGCGTTGTATCCTGATATTTATCGTATTTAAGGAACGTTATGTCTATCAAACAAACTCGCTATGTCGATATCGCGAGTGCGGTGATTGGCGCGTCTGCTGTACCGATGCGTAAGCTCACGGCTCGTGTTTTTTCAACAAACCCTAAAATTCCTGCTGGTAAAGTGCTTGAGTTTGCCAGTGGCCAAGTGGATGACTTATTGGGTACTGACTCCCCCGAGGCGCATTTTGCGCGTCAGTATTTCAGCTATGTCAGTCCAGCACCGGCAAGTAAGCCGAAAGAACTGCAAATTGCCTCTTATGAGCCTGTTGGTCGAGCGCCTACCTTGTTTGGCGAAAAGACAGGCGATTTAGCTGATTTAAAATTGATTAATGAGGGTGAACTCAATATCACTATCGGCAAGGTGACTAAAACAATCACTGGGATTGATCTCTCTGAAAGTACGTCATACGCGGATGTTGCAACAGCTGTGCAAGCGAAATTAAATGCAGAAAGCGAGCCTCAATTTGCTAGTGCTTACGTCACATTTAATTCACTGGATAGTGCCTTTGTCATTAGCGGTGGTGTACAAGAGCGTGCAGATATTAGTGTGCGTCAATCGGTACTTGCTGATGCAATGAATATTAGCCACGGTACATCATCAGCCGGTAATCCAGCGCAAACCCCGTTACAAGCCTTTATTGCTTCTGAGGCTGTTTCTGACTCTTTTGGTAGTGCAACGTTTTTAACGGAACTCTCATTAGAGCATGCCGTAGAGCTGGCGCAGTACGTGGCAGGCGAAAACGTGAAGTATCAATTGCACTTGTCTGTGACCAATCAAAATGCAGAAGATTTTAGCGGGGCGTTGGTGGGTACAGCTTCAACGGGCTTAAACCTAAAAACAGCAGATAACTTCTTTGTTCAAGCGTTACCTATGGCCATTATGTCCGCCACGGATTATGACCGCACCAATGCGACAACAAACTATATGTATCGTCAATTTGGTGTCACGTTCCCATCGCAAATCACGACCGATATCGATGCGGATCGCTTAGATAAACTACGGGTGAACTATTACGGAGAAACGGCGGTATCGGGTTCACATATCAGTTTCTATCAACGTGGCTTCTTATGTGGTGGGGTTGCTAACCCATTAGATATGAGTGTCCATGCTAATGAGCAATGGTTAAAAGCCTACATCGCGCAACAGTGGTTTAGTTTACTTATGGCCACACGCGGAGTACCCGCCAATAAAGACGGTGAAGCACGGGCGATGATGGTGATTGCAGGGGCGGTGACCAAGGCGATTAATAACGGCACGATCCTAGCGGGAAAAACCTTAACCGATGTGCAAAAAATTGCAGTGACAGACGCTTCTGGTGATGATTTAGCGTGGCACGATGTACAAAACAAAGGCTATTGGTACAACGCTCAAATTGTCGAAAACACAGGTCCATCTGATTTACCCGAGTACGTGATGAAATACGTATTGATTTACGGTAAGGGCGACTGGGTTCGTAAAGTCGAAGGCTCTCACAACTTAGTGTAAGGAACACAATATGCATGATGTATCAGCAACTGGCTTGAGTATTGTTATTCAGGCTCATAAAACCTTTCCCGCCGGTATTCAAATTACCGCCTTCGCAGATGATGCCGATCCGTTAGATTTGCCTGCCGTGGACATTGCGCAAACAGGAATGGATATCAACGGTAATTTGGTGACATGGTCAACACCAACACCTCAAACGGTCACCATTAACGTGTTAGCCGGTAGTGAAGAAGATGAAAACCTCGCTATCTTACTGGAATCGAACACTGCACGACGTGGACAACGGCATGCAGGGGATATTATCACCATGGTCGCTTCGTATGGTGATGGTTCAACAACCACGGCACGCAACGGGAAAATTACCAATGGTAGTCGTGGTAGCTCTGTTGCCAGTGCAGGACGACACAAATCCAAAGCGTATACCTTCGTATTTCAAGACTTCGATCGCACTCGCGCACGTTAATTCTAGGCGGTTATTCCGCCTTTTTTTATGGATATTAATCATGTTAATTAAACCGAAAGAAATTACGATCACCGATGCTGATCGTGAAGAGCACACTTTTATTATTAGCCGATTACCGGCAACGATTGGACGTGAAATTCTGGCAAAATACCCTTTATCCAATACACCTAAAATTGGCGACTATGAAGTCAGCAAAGAAGCCATGTTAAAGATGATGGCGTATGTTGCAGTGGAAAAAGAGGGACAAGAGATTTATCTGAAGACCAGCACATTAATTGATAATCATGTGCCCGATGGTGAAGCCCTTATTCGTCTAGAACTGGAAATGTTGAAGTATAACACCAGTTTTTTCGGCAAAGACGGGAGCCAAGGTTTCCTCCAATTCCTGCTCAACAAAATCACCGGTTCACTCCCGTCGATTATAAAAACGCTGATGGCTTCTTTGCCGTCATCATCTCAGCCGGTTTCGCCACGCTCACCGAACTCAAAACGTCAATAGATTTAGAAGAGGCGTTTGATTTGTGGGAGATCGCCATTACCAATCGTTATAACGAAGCGCTGGCTTCATCATAAAGCTAATAGTGGTATATTTATATCTAAATATGATATGGTTTAATAAATGATTAACATTACTAATGGTTAGTATTTATGAAAAAATTTCTGATTATCGCTCTGTCTGCAATGCTTTTATCTGGTTGCAAAGTAGATATGAGTACTAAAATTAATACTGATGATTTACTCTCAGATCAGCATAAATTAATTAGTGGAAATTTATCTATTGAAGTTCCTTCTTGCAATGATTTTGAGGACTCAAGAAAAGATTCCCAAATGCTGGTGGATTTAAAGGAAAAAATACCAACAGTATTTAGAAATGCTGAATTTAAAGAATGTTATAAGCAAAAATTTAATTCATTTGCCAACTTCGAAATCCCTATTGGAATAGGTTCATTTAGAGGGGAATATAAATCTGTCGATACTGATATTTATATAGTCTCAACAGACGATGTATATGTCGGAGCTATTATGGGTAAGGATGTTATATCACGAATGAATTCTTTGAAAAAAGAAATGCCCACAGATTTAAATATCGAACTGACATTAAATATAGAAAAAGGTAAACAGCCGATTCCTAATGTTGCATTATTAGGCTCTTATATGACGGGTGTTGAGAGTAAAAATTCACCAATCCTAATAAGTAAGATTGCCATAGAGTCTAAGAGTATTAAGGTTAAATTGTCAGATGTGTCTAATTCTTTATTAACATCAGGTAAAGTTACACCAGTCCTAGTGAGTAGTGGTTTCTTAAAGATGATACTCGCTAATCTTGAAAAATAGAATAATTAGTATTGATAACAAGCCCCTCATTGAGGGGCTTTTTTTATGGTGATTTTATGGCTTTATTAGATACATTTGTTCATGTTTTTCAGTTCGATACCCAGCAGGCTGATAGTGCATTTGACCGAGTACAGCGTTCAACGGATGACATTATTGACGGGATGAAAAGAGCGCAACAATCGGCAACGATGGGCGCTGATGGGTTTACTCAATTTATTCAAAATCTATCCGCACAATTGACAGAGTTATCATCAAACTCAGTCGATATTCATGTTAATAGTGACACATACGGAGTTGCCGATAACCTGATTGCGGAGATAGATCGCATTAAAGAAAGTGCGATGGACAATTCGCAATCGGTGAATGACTTTATTCAAAGCGTGATTGCCAGTATTGAACAGTTATCAGCTGGGGAGGCGATAAATATTGAGGTTGAGGCAGGTGATACACAAGAAAAAATAGCCTCAGTCACCGCTAAAATTGATGAACTAAAGTCATCAATGAACTTGCTTGATATCCAACGTAACGAACTGTCACAAGGCGTAAATGAAAGCCGTGTTTCATCTGAAACGCTCAATGCCCAATATCAACAGATGCAAGAAGCGTTATCCCTTCTCAATGATGAATTAAATTCACTCAACGAAAAAGAAAAACAAGAAAAAGAAAATAAGTTACTTTTGTCAGCCGTTATGAAGGCATTACAGGGGGATTATAAAGAACTTATTAAACTTGTGGATGAAGCTCGCAAAAAAGGAATTGAAACGGGAAATAGTGAAGTTGATACACAGAAGAGAGTTCAGGATGAATTAGATAAAACTAATAAAAAATATCAGGAAGTGGGTAACTCTGTTACAGGGTTTGTAAAAAAAGCATTAGGTGCTGTTGGTATAGTGATGAGCATTGGCAGTATTTTTGCCGAATCGGTTTCTCGTTCTCAAGAAATTGAAACGCTGGATAAACTAGGTAAACAAATTGGTGTTGCGACCGCAGACGTTGATGCATTTTCTGGTGCAATCGCTGAGTTAGGCGGTTCTAGAGAGTCCGCACAAGCCGATTTATCCGCGATGGCAAAATCGTTCGGCAATACGAAAGACTCAATGGAAAAAGTACTTCAAACCGCGGATAAAGTTCAAGGCATGAGCTTTGATAAAGCAAAGAAAACACTGGAAGGCATGGGGGTATCGGACGAAAAAACCATTGAGTTAATGATGAAAGGGCGCAAAGAACTAGAGCGCACAATGGGTATTCAAAAAGAGTATTCAGGCATTAGCAAGGAGAGTATTGAAAGCTCAATTAAATTTAATAGTGTTATGGCAAAATTTCAACAATCATCAGGGTTGTTGAAGAATAGTTTTTTAGAAATGGTGATCCCCGCTTTATCTAAAGGATTAGAGTGGTTAACAAAATTAATTTCTTTTTGTAAGGAAAACAAGCACCTTGTTGTCGGTTTTTTTACTGCTATATCCACAATTTTGTTAGGCAAATACATCTATGCCATGAAGTTGGCCAGTATTAGTACATGGGCAACATTCTTACCTATTATCGCCATTATTGCCGTTATTGCGCTTTTAGCCGCCGCCTTCGCGCTCGTATATGACGACATCATGAACTTCATTGAAGGGAATGATTCGATGATTGGGCGAATTTTTGAAAAATACCCAATGGTGAAGACGGTCATTCTCGCATTATGGGAAGCATGGAAAGCTTATTTTGAATATCTAAAAGCGGTCGTGAAAGTTGTGACAGATATTGTTGTCGCCGGTTGGGATCTAATGGCATCAGGCTTAAAAGCTTATGTTAAGTATTTGCTGAGTTGTATTTCAGTCATTGCGGGTTGGGGTAAATCCTTTGCAGGTGTATTTAATACAGTCAGTGATGCCGTTGTGAGCGCGTTTGAATGGATGTGGGAGCAAGTCGAAAAAATTATTGGTTGGGTAAATACAGGACTTAATGCGGTTAAAAATGGTTGGAAATCCGCCAAAGAGTTTTTTGGTTTTGGTGGTGATGAAGCTGAAATTAAAATTACCTCTGATGATGCGAGTAATTATTTAAGCGCCTTATCGGCAAAACGTAATCAGGTAGCAAGTGCAGGAATAGATACATCAGAAATTGATAAGGAAATTATTGAACTCAAGAAGCAATTAGACAATGGACTAGACGCATCAAAAATTATAGCGGATGTTGAGGAGGCGAATAAACGTTTAATGATGGCAAGCCATGATGCAATGAATCCTATTACCAGCCAAGCCATCAGTAATCAATCCAATGTGAAGAATGAAAGTAACGTAAGTATTGGAGAAATTAAGGTTGAAACTCAAGCAACCGATGCACAAGGTGTCGCAAGTGGACTTAGCAATGCGTTACAAGATGAAATAGCTAATGTCAATCAACAACATTCTAGTGGATTGGGAGGTTAAATTGCTTACAGAAGTCAAAATCTTTGATTTAGAATCGTTTTCTACGCTATTTGATAGTGTGAGTCCTATTCAAGTCAATATTAGAGATGAGCATAAGGCCACTCAATTTCAAGTTGAAAGCGGTGAAACTCGCAGTGACCATGTGATTATTAACCCCGTTGAAATTGGTATAGATTTGCTATTAACAGGGGAGATGAAAAACATCTTCTCATCGATGCAACAAGCTTTTGATGAACACAAACTTGTTGGTATTCAAACCCGAGTAAAAACCTATCAACCGATGTTATTAACGGGTTTTAATCATGATGAAATACCCGACATGATAGATGCGATAAAACTGTCGCTAAGGTTTGTTGAGTGGCGCACCGTTGAGCCTGAATACGGAGAACTACCGCCTCGAACCACACAAAAGCCAACGCAGTCATCAACAGTAAATCGGGGAAATGTGCAAACAAAAGACGCCGATACTGAGACCAAGAAAAAAGGTTCGGTTGCAACACGTATCGCAGATGGGGATTGGAGCTTCTAATGAAAGTCATACCCTTAAAAGCTATTCCAAACCAACGCTTATCCGTCAATTTGGAAGGTGTTAATTGGACGTTGACAATAAAAGCCGGTCGTCATGCGATGTATCTCGATATTGAACGAGAAAGTGAGGTTATTGCCGTCGGCATGCGTGCGGTGGCAAACACACCTATCATTCCTTATCGCTATCTGACTGATGGTACAAATTTAGCGTTTATAACAGAAAATGATGATCTGCCCTGGTATGAATCATTTGATAGAACCCAATCATTAATTATTTGGAGTGATGATGGACTTACGACGAATACGGGTGGGGATTGAAGTCGCAGAACGACTGCAGTGGTATGAAGGATTGCGGATTAAAGCTAACGGCACCAAGTACGCAAACCCTTTACAAAATGAATGCACAGTTAGCATTGATGGATTGAACGCCCACACTCGAGATTATCTTCTCACTGAAACTAGCCCTTATCATAAAAGCAAACAAACTCGCCGTCTTTACCTTGAAGTAGGACGCGTCAATACCGGATTATTTCGTATCTTTACCGGTGATATTGTCAGTGCAGAAATTGCCTCACCTCCTGATGTTACGTTAACCATTAAAGCCAAAACTAATAATGCCAGTTCAGGTGATATTGTTTCTTCCAGTGGTGGCGCCATGCAGAAAATGAGCGAGATCGCTTCATCAGTAGCTAAGGATTGCAAGGTTAGATTGGACTTTCAAGCCACCGATAAGAATATTGCCAATTGGTATTTTTGCGGTTCAGCGTTACAGCAAGTACAACGACTGCAGGAAGCAGGAAACGTTAAAGCCTTTATTGATGATGATACGTTGTTTGTCAAAGATGATAACCAAGCCTTAAAAGGTCGTCTGCGCATTCTTAGCATGAAATCAGGCATGGTGGGTATACCGAAAGCCACCGAAAAAGGGTTGTCTGTTACCTACTTAATTGATGGCGCTTCAGAACTAGGGGGAATGCTACGACTTGAGAGTAAATTCAATTCCGCACTTAATGGTGACTACATCATTGAACAACTGAAATTCGATGTTGCTTCACATGATGATCCTTTCTTTTATCAGGCTACCTGTAAACGAGCATAACCATGAATAAACCCAATACTGATATTGCCAGTGATGGTTCGCTGGCAGGTGCGCTATCGTCTGCATTTCGTAACTTGATGATGAATACTGAAGATATGCTCCCTGCAACGGTAGTGAGTTATGACGATAAAACCAATCGTGCTGTTATCAAACCACTGGTGATGATGGTAACAACGGAAGGGGGAACAGTCGGACGTGCGCCATTGGCCAACATTCCCGTTTTTAGATTTGGGGGAGGCGGTTTCTTTATTCGCGCACCCATTAAGCCGGGTGATTTCGGTTGGATAAAAGCCAATGACAGAGACATTAGCCTGATATTCCAGCGTGGAGGATTGGAGGATCAACCTAATACCGCACGCCTCCATTCATTCAGTGATGCGATGTTTTTCCCTGACACCATCAAAGGTTGGGTCATTGATGGAAAAAACATTGATGCTTTGGTGATCCAATCAATGGATGGCTCAGTCTGTTTCTCGCTACATAGCGATAAAGTGGTGCTAGAAACCCCTAAGTATGAAATCAACGCCCCTGAAACGATATTTACTGGCAATGTCACGGTAAATGGTAATTACGCTGTAAATGGTAATAGTGACTCTAACGGTGGCACGATGAAACACAATGGAAAAGATATCGGTTCTACGCATCAACACAGTGGTGTTGAAACCGGTCATGGAAATACAGGAGCGCCTCTATGAGAACATTTTCAATCGATAAAAATAATGATCTCTTTATCGGCCCTGATGGAAACCTCCAATTCAGCGAAAAAGACGATGCGGTTAAAAACCTTTGTCAGCATTTTGCCAAGGCTGTGCGTGGTGAAATGTTACATAAAAAAGATAAAGGTATTCCGTTCTGGCCAACAACCTTTGGTCGCCAAGCTGATATCCCGATGTTTGAAACGGCATTTAGACAACGTATGAGCGAAATTGAAGAGGTGGTTGAAGTGACGCATTTTAGCGCCACAGTGGAAAACGGTGAATTGAAGTATCAAGCAACAATTCGCACGATATACGGAGGGTTTACACTGAATGGCTGATTATCGTTATATCAATAATAAAGGCGTTATTCTTCCCGACACGGCCACAATACGTGATGAAGTCGAAAGCGAGTTTCGTGCGGTGTTTGGTCAATCGATTAACCTTGCCCCTGAAACACCGCAAGGGGCATTAGCGACGATGGAAGTTGAAAACCGTGATGCAATGGTGAGAAACAATGCCGAGTTAGCAAATCAAATCAATCCCGATATTGCGGGTGGTGTTTTTCTTGATGCAATATGGGCGCTAATGGGTGGCCAACGCATTAATGCCACTCACTCTTATCTTTCCAGCGTTGAATTTAGTGGCGTACCTGGCACCATTATTCCTAAAGGCTCATTAGCGTCTAGTGTTGCCGGTGCCATGTTCGAAACAGTTTCACCCTTGATTATTGATAATACCGGCAAAGCAACAGGGGATATGAGGGCGGTTGAATATGGTCCTGTTGAATGCGGGGCCGGCCAACTTAATTCTGTGGCTAGCTCAGTATTAGGTTGGGAGAAAGTCAATAATCCCACTCATGCGGTTGTTGGCCGTTATGCTGAATCTGATATCAAAGCAAGGCGACGACGTAAGCAAACTTTGGCTAAAAATACCGTCAGTGTTGCAGAAGCGATCACCTCTTCACTGTATGAATTAGAGGGCGTTAATTCACTGTCTTTTCGAGAGAACTACACCGATGCGGTGCTCACTATTGATGGAATTTCTCTATTGCCTCACAGCATTTACGTTTGTGTTGAAGGGGGCGATAGTAACGAAATTGCTAAATCATTGCTGAGAACCAAAACCATTGGTTCGGCGTTTAATGGCGAGATTGAAATCGGTGTTGTAGAGCCAGTGAGTGGACAAGAATATAAAGTGAAATTTTCACGCCCTAAAGAGATCACCGTTTTTTGTCGAGTGACAGTGAAAAAATCAGCCGTTGATGCGCAAACTATTATCCCCAGTGCCATAGAACAATGGACGCGTGGAGAGTTGGACGGCGATAACGGTTTGATTGTTGGACGTGAAGTATCGCCTTTTGAGATAGCGTCTGCAGTGAATACTGTTGAACCTCGTCTGTTCGTGACTAAAGTTGAATTGTCACTGGATGGGAAAGTGTGGAATGTTGCATTAATTCCGATTGCCATTAATCAAATCGCACGCTTGCAACGGGGTGCTGTGCAAGTGGTGATTGTATGAACGTTCAACAATTTGAGTTCCATTCAGACCTATTAAAAGCGATCCTCTGGCAGTATGAAGATGCAGAGAATTTAAAGAAACTCGCCAGTTTTAAAGCCTCTCATTTTGAAAAGTCGATGGTGTCATTTTGGCAAAACTGGTACCGAGATGTGTTTAATATCGATACGGCGAATGACTTTGGGTTGTCGATTTGGTCACGCATTCTGGATGTACCCTTAGGTATTGATATTCCACCGAGCGATAAAAATAAAGTTGGGTTTGGTTTTGGCAAAAAGAAAGCCAATTTTAAATCTAACTTCCGACGTAATGCGGATTACACCTTGTCACTGACTGTTGATCAAAAACGCATGTTAGTACGAATGCGCTATTTTAATCTGACACAAAGTCCTACGGTCACCAATATTAATGAATTTTTAAAACGTTTCTTTTGGCGTGATGACAGCAAAGTTTTTGTCCTTGACCCGCTAGATATGACTTATATGTATTACGTCTTTAACTTTAACCCTGACGAACGTCTACGGGTTCTTCTCGAAAACTTTGACTTAATGCCACGCCCTTCGGGTGTTGGCGTCAAATATCGCATTGTGACCCAAAAAGCCTTTGGTGTTGGTCAACATCGTAAAAACTTCTTAGGCAGTAACTTCGGAGCATAATTCCTATGACAACTATTTTTAAAACCCCCTTTGCAACACAAGGGGATAAGGCTTCTATACCCGTAGAAATCCAACCAGACGGCTCAGTGTCTTATACACAAGGTTATGGTTACGACTATGAGCGTGACCAAGTCACAGATCCTGCTGCGAAAGATATTGAACGTGAAAAAATGAACGGGATATTTCACGATATCACGGAAGCGATTGGCGAAATTCAGCGATTTGGTTTTCCAAAATGGGATGAAGCCGGTAAGCCGTATGCGATACGCACTATTGTGTATCATAAAAATAAAGTCTGGCAGTCTAAAGTTGAGAATAACAATATTGAGCCGGTTGCCGGTAATGCTTGGGCAGAGTTAAAAGCTGATATCACCGCGAATGAAGTGGGTGCTTATAACAAAGCCGAGGCTGATAAACGTTTTCAACCATTAGGTAATTACACACCATCTGGTTATAGTTACTCAAAGGCAGAAACCGACACCAAATATCAGCCAAAGGGTAATTATGCGCCAGCAGGGAACTATGCCAATAAAGGGGATAGTTACACTAAAACGGAAAGTGACGGACGTTATCAAGCGAAAGGGAGTTACCAGCCATCAGGTGATTATGCGACTAACTCAGCGCTCAATAGTGGACTGAATAATAAATTTGATAAAGGTAATGTAACTCAAAGTACGGGAACGTCAACGGTTCATGTGATGAGCCAGAAAGCTTCTACAGATGCTTTTCAACCTAAGGGAAATTATCAGCCTAAAGGTAATTATGCGTTAGTGGGTGCTTCATATACGAAGACTGAGTCGGATGGCCGATATCAAGCTAAAGGAAGTTATGCAACAGCTGGAAGTAGCTACACAAAAGCGGAAAGTGACGGACGTTATCAAGGTAAGGGAAATTACCAACCAGCTGGCAATTATGCGCTAGTAGGCGCATCGTATACTAAGGCAGAGTCTGACAGTAAATACCAGCCTAAAGGAAATTATGCCCCTGCTGGGAACTATGTTCCTTCCGCACGTAAAATTAACAACAAACAATTAAGTAACGATATAAATTTAACTGCAAACGATGTGGGTGCTTTGGGAAGTAATCAAGCACTGGGTTTTGGGCAAGACTATCAAGATGTCACTTCTAGTCGTGCAATCAATACCGATTACAAGAATGATACGAATAGACCTATTATGATTTCAATTACAGGACGTTCAAATGGTACTCATCACTCTTATTTTAAAGTAAATGGCAAGGTTGCCGCAGTGGTTGGCGGAAGTGATACTATTGCCATTGATAGGAATTTTTTTGCAATTGTTAAGCCGGGTGCAACATACAGAATGGAGAGTAGTAAATTTTCATTTGTTTATTGGGGGGAATTAAAATAAACCATTAGTGCTACATATATATTAAACTCGCCCCGTTACTTAAATTATAAATTAAGTAATTTACTTTTTTGTTCTTTGAACTCTTCTTCCGTCAGTACACCACTTTCTTTTAATTTACCTAATTTTTCTAATTTAGATAACAGATCATCACCGCCACTATTATTCGAAGGTTGTGGTGATGAATTGTTTTTTTCTACATAAGATTATCTATATTTTTTGATGTCGGTACCATATTTTGATGATTGAAATGCGTTTTCAACTTCTCAAACAAATCCCTTGCCACAGCCTCCGTCATATACGTCCTCATCGGTTCCCTACGAACATTCTTCATTTCAAATGTATTCTTATCAAACCTTGGATCAGAAAAGACAATGTCCATAAACAGATAACCATAAGGGTTATCTGCAGATAAACGAGCCTCTTCTAACTGAGCAATATATTCCGCATTATTGATTTCAAGCTTAATCATGGTATCACTTATTTAACTGTGTTTTTATACAGTAACTTATATAAGGTAACGAATAGAATAGCAAGGAGAAAAGGGCAATTTTATGAGCTAAAGAAAGGGTGATTTTGAGAGATGATTTGTTGTCGTTTTACCAGAGTTTTACCAGAGTTTTACCAGTGGCAAATTCCAGACATAAAAAAACCAACCGTAAGTGGTTGGTTTTCTTAAATAAGAATGGTCGGCATGATAGGATTTGAACCTACGACCCCTGACACCCCATGACAACGAGCTATAATGATATTATTTTTTTCTTGCTAAACTTTCGCCATAAATCCGAGCTATTTCATATTTTAGTTCTTTAGCTTCAGCAAGACAGATATCTAAAGCTTTTGCCCACTTTTCTGCAGGAACGACTTCATCTAAATTATTAGAGACAGTCACCATAACTAAACATTTTCCACCACCAAGCGGACCAGCATTTAAGGCTGCATATTTCATGGTTGAATTCAATTCAATACAAGCTTTTCTCATAATCATTACCTCAAATTAAGATGGGTAATAAAAAGGCCCACCGAAGTGAGCCTTTTAAACTTTAAATGATCCGCGTGTCATTTGCGTGTCATTTATAGTTCTTTCGTTGTCAGTGTATAGTCTTAATGATTTCGCTAACTTCTTGTTTTTGAAACCGTTGTCCTATCACTGACCCACCAAATTTGGTGGAGCTGGCGGGAGTTGAACCCGCGTCCGAAATTTCTACATCCGCGGCACTACATGCTTAGTCTAGTCTTTAAATTCACTTACTTGCTGCGGACAGACACGCCACAAATAAGCTAGCTTGATTAAATTTAACGCTTCAACCCCAAGCTAGGCATCCACGCGATCTCTTTTGGGTTTGACTCCTCTTTATCCCCGTCTTAAGAGCGGAAGCTAGGGAGAGAAGGCTCTAGGCAGGTTATTAAGCTGCTAGTGCTTTATATTGATTGTCGTTTGCGACTATCTTTTTGCGGCTTTTTACGAGGCCAACCGCCCCTCGGCATGCACCTTGGGTTTCGCAAATCCCGTCGAATCCAGAATCAGCCCCAAGTTGTTGAAAGTGAGTATATCAGAAAAATACCTGCTATTGCTAGTAGTTAACGCAATTTAGCGGTTAGCATTTTTCATGATCCGTGCTTTGTCTAATTTCCACTCACGATCTTTTATGGTGTCACGCTTATCGTGATCTTTTTTACCTTTAGCTACGCCAATTTTGATTTTACACCATGCATTTTTCCAATATAAGGAAAGGGCAACCACGGTGTAACCATCACGGTTTATTTGGCCATAGAGATTAGCTAATTCACGTTGTTTTAATAACAGTTTACGCGTACGTGTCGGATCACAAACAACATGAGTAGAGGCAACGTTTAACGGTGTAATGGTGGCACCAAACAGGTATGCCTCACCATCACGCATGATTACATAGCTATCACTGATATTGGCTTTACCCGCACGCAGTGATTTAACTTCCCAGCCCTGTAACGACAGTCCCGCCTCGATTTCATCTTCAATGAAATATTCATGGCGAGCACGTTTATTGAGTGCAATAGTGGCAGAGCCGGGTTTGTGTGATTTTTTCTTTGTCATAATTTCCACATTATACTGTATGAGCAATAGAAAGAAATCATTTAAGCGTCTGTTTTCTTTTCAATTGCGTAAAACTTAAGCTATATTCCATTAGATTTTTATTTAATCACTGTTCAATGATATGATCGCACACAGTGTTGTCGTACAGGAATAACTATGCCTCAGATTAGTCGATCTGCTCTAGTTCCTTTTAGTGCAGAGCAAATGTTTAAACTAGTGAATGATGTTCTTACTTATCCTGATTTTCTACCAGGATGCGTTGGAAGTAAACTGATCAAAAGCACTCCAGAAGAAATGATTGCATCTGTTCAGGTTTCTAAAGCAGGGATCAGTAAAACATTCACTACCCATAATTTTTTAAAAACCAATGAACGTGTTGATATGCGTCTTGTGGATGGCCCTTTTCGTAAACTAACCGGAGGCTGGGTATTTACCGCATTAGATGATAATGCATGTAAGGTTGAGTTTCAGCTAGACTTTGAGTTCACCAATAAATTAATTGAGTTAGCTTTTGGCCGTATTTTTAAAGACTTAACAAATAATATGGTGCAGGCGTTTACTCAAAGAGCGAAAGAGATTTATCGTGACTAAAATATGGGTTGAGGTAGCCTACGCGTTACCAGATAAACAATATGTTATCCCTGTGGAGTTAACACTGGGGGATACTGTTGAACAAGCAATTATTGCCTCAAATATTTTAACGATTTGTAATGATATCGATTTAACTAAAAATAAAGTGGGTATCTATAGTCGACCAGCAAAATTGAGTGATAATGTGCGTGATGGCGATCGCGTTGAAATCTATCGACCGTTAATCGCTGATCCTAAAGAGATGCGCCGTAAACGCGCTGAAAAAGCACGCCAAAAAACTGAATAGTTAACATTTTCACCACGTCATAATCAAATCATTGTATCTCATTGATTGCATCGATATGTTGGTCATAAAACACACCCCATTGTTGAATTACAAATGGGGTGCAATTTCGTTTTTGCCAATCGTATAGTGAGATTAGTCTTTACTGGTTTGATTAGAAAAACTCGGCATATCACCTTGTTTGTCAATCTTAGTCAGTATGCCATTATTATCAAATGTCAGTGTCAGAGTTTCTTGACGCACTTTTTGATGGCCTGGCTGTTCACGGAAAACATAATACCAAGTTTGAGTTCCGAAAGGATCTTTCAGCATAGGTGTTCCGAGGGCAAATTGAACTTGCTGCTGTGTCATTCCTTGTTGAACTTTGGCGACTTCGGCTGGTGTTAAATAATTACCCTGATTGATATCTGGGTGATAAACCAGTCTTTCGAACATCGAGCAACCTGAAGTCATTACGACTAAAGATAAGGCGGCAACTTTTAACAGTTTAAAACGCATGGCTATTACATTCCTTTTAGGGTCATAGTGACGATGATAATCGACAATGCAGCAATTGAAAACCTTTCACGCTCTGCCTAAGACCCTAAATATCGATAAAAGTTTGTTAATCGTTAGGCTGCCAGCAGATCTTTTGCGTTAGCAAGGGTGTTTTTAGTCACTTCACTTCCTGCTAATAAGCGGGCTAACTCCTGTAAACGCTCTTTTTTAGTTAACAGCTTCATGGTGGTTTCTGTCTCTTCACCATTAGTCTCTTTATTAACAAAATAGTGTTGATGACCACAGCCTGCTACTTGCGGTAGGTGAGTAACACACATAACTTGTGTCGATTCGCCTAATTCACGTAATAACTTACCGACAATAGCTGCTGTTGGTCCACTAATACCAACATCTACTTCATCAAAAATCAGCGCGGGTGTATCCATTTTTTTTGCGGTGATCACTTGGATAGCAAGAGCGATACGTGATAGCTCACCGCCAGACGCAACTTTAGAGAGAGCTTGATGAGGTTGCCCCGGGTTGGTGGTGACATTGAACTCAACTTTTGTCGCACCATCAATTTGTAAGACATTTTCATCAAACAATGTATCTACAGTTAAATAGCCATGAGGCATTGATAATTGATGCATGCTATTGGTAATAAGCTGACTTAATTCGTGTGCATACTGTTGACGAATTTGATGAAGTTGTTTTGCCACGTCCAATGCGGCTGCATGATCAATTTTAACTTGTTCCATTAATGCATCACAGTCATCATTTTGGCGTAATAGTGCCTCTTTTTCTTCAATTAATTGTTGATGCAGTTCATATAGCTCTTCAGGGGTGACGCGATGTTTACGAGATAGACTAATATATTTGGAAATACGTTTTTCTAATTCGAATAAACGGTTAGGATCCATTTCTAAACGATCACTGTAGTGGCGTAGTTCATCACTCACTTCGCTAATTTGAATACTTGCTTCTTCCAGCATATCTAACAGTGAATTAAATTGGCTCTCCATTGTGGAAAGTTCGCTGATCTCATGTTTGGCCACATTCAGCATACTTAAAATATTTTGTTCTTCGTTATCACTTAAGATCTGCAAACTATTTTGGCTCAAGGTCAGAAATTGACCACAATTAGATAACCTTTTATACTCTTGATCTAATTCAGGGTATTCCCCCGCAACAGGTTGGAACTCGTTAAGCTCTTTTAAGTGATAATCAATCAGTTGTTGCCTTGCTTCTCTTTCTAAAGATTGTTGTTGAAAAGTCGCTAAGGTTTGGCAACTCTGATGCCAGGTTTGATAAGCCGCTTTCATCTTTTTTAATAAAGCAGGTTCATTAGCATAGATATCAAGTAAATGTTTTTGGTAGCGAGGCTCTAACAGTTGTTGATGAGCATGTTGCCCATGAATTTGGATCAGCAATGAGCCAAGCTCTCTTAGTTGAGACAAAGGGACAGAAGTACCATTAATAAAACCACGAGAGCGGCCATCTGCTGCAATGGTTCTTCTTAATAGGCATTCGTTATGATCGTCAAGATGATGTTCTTCTAACCAACGCTGGGCGGAAGGGGTATCAGAGAGTGAAAATCGTGCGCATAAATCCGCTCTAGTGGCACCAGGGCGAACCATATTAGCATCACCACGGTTTCCTAAACACAAGCCTAATGCGTCAATCGCAATAGATTTACCTGCGCCCGTTTCACCGGTAATTGTGGTCATGCCACCAGAAAAGTCGATTTCAAGTTCACGGACTATGGCAAAATGACTAATAGTTAATTGAGTCAGCATAGTGCCTCTCCTGTATAAAAACATATCTGTAATTACATACAGTATAAACTGGTTTTTTATACAGTAAAGTAGCGAGGCACAAAAATCAGAACATTTTTTTTGACCAACCTAATTTTGAGCTGAGTGTATTAAAATAGTTGTAGTCAGTTGGGTGGACTAAGTTAAGTTTTTGTCGACTCCGCTTAATAATTACCTCATCCCCTTCTTTGATAGGTAATACAAGCTGACTATCACAACTGACTTCATAATCAATATTGGTTTGTGAGAATTTTAAGCGAATTTGACTGTCGCTACTAATGACTAAAGGGCGTGAAGAGAGCGTATGGGGAAACATCGGAACCAGCGCAATCGCATCAAGATTAGGTGTAAGAATAGGGCCACCTGCAGAGAGTGAATACGCCGTCGATCCGGTTGGTGTGGTAATAATTAGACCATCAGAACGTTGTGAAAATGCAAAACGATCATCAATATAGACTTCAAACTCAATCATATGCGCCACTTTGCCGGGGTGAAGTACGACTTCATTAATGGCGGTGCCAATCCGTGTTCTTTGTCCTTCAGCACAGACACGAGCTTCAAGTAAGAAGCGTTTTTCTTCACGATAATGGCCTGTTAATACATTAGTTAATTGTTGTAATGCGTTATCAGGATCAAGATCGGTCAGAAAACCTAAGTTACCGCGGTTTACACCAATCACTTTGATATTATAGCGCGATAAAACACGGGCGGCGCCTAGCATATTGCCATCACCCCCAACAACAATAACCAGATCAGCGAGTTTGCCGACTTGTGTTAAATCACCCGTTTGTGTATCGGTGAGTTTTAATTCTTCAGCAACTTGGGTATCGATAATGACGTCATATCCTTTATCAAGGAGCCAATAATAGAGCATTTCATGTGTCGAAAGTGCTTCAGGATGGCGGGGATGACCGACGATGCCAATGCATTTAAATTGTTTTTCTTCCGTTACGGTATTATCTGGCATTTTTTTTACCCTCGTTTAGCGCCTATTCCTTGAAACCCGTTTATTGATCCCCATAATAAACTAAATATGAAGATGAATACTAAAACTACGCGGAGATATTCATGAGTAGTAAAGAACAAAACGTACATGAAGAGCAAGTCTCAAAAGAAAAAGAAGGAATGGAATCGGTAATGAATGAATCTCAAGAGCAAGTGAAAAGCGAAGACGCTCAGGCGGAGTTTGATGCACAAGCTGAGTTAGTTCAAGCGCTTGCACGCGTTGATGAGCTGGAAAAACAGTTGCAGCAATCACAAAAAACGGAACGTGAAGCGATGATCCGTGCTCAAGCCGAAATTGAGAATATTCGCCGTCGTACTCAACAGGATGTTGAAAAAGCACATAAATTTGCGCTTGAGAAATTTTCTAATGAGCTACTACCTGTATTGGATAATTTAGAGCGTGCTTTATCTGCCGCTGATCATGAAAATGAACAAATGAAACCGATGATTGAAGGTTTAGAGTTAACCCTGAAATCATTCTTAGATGCGGTGCGTAAGTTTGGTATCGAAGTCGTTGAAGAAAAAAATGTCGCCTTCAATCCTGAAGTACACCAAGCGATGACATTAATTGATAGCCCTGAGCATGAAGCAAACCATGTGGTTGATGTGATGCAAAAAGGCTATACCTTAAATGGTCGTCTATTACGTCCAGCAATGGTAGTGGTATCGAAATAAGAACCATAATTCTTATATCAATGCGCCAATAAGTCAGGGCGTGGGATAAGTAAACCGCACTTTTGTGCGGTTTTGTGTTTTTATCACTAGCTTATTCAATAGGATCAAGTTGCCAATTAATGGGCGTGCGTCCTTGTTGCGCTAATAGATTATTGGTTTGTTTAAAATGACCACAGCCTAAAAAACCACGATGTGCAGAGAGTGGTGAAGGGTGAGGGGCTTTTAAGATAAAGTGTTTATTAGTATCAATAAAACGACCTTTTTTCTGAGCATGAGCGCCCCAAAGTAGGAAAATAACGCCTTCACGACGTTGATTAATTTGTTCGATAACCGCGTCAGTAAAAACTTCCCAACCATAGTTAGCATGAGAGTGAGCTTGGCCTTTCTCTACTGTAAGAACGGTATTAAGTAGTAATACCCCTTGTTGAGCCCAGCTCTCAAGATAACCATGATTAGGTCGTTTGAAGTCAGGGTATTCTTGTTCAAGCTCTTTATACATATTAACTAATGAAGGGGGAGCCGGAACGCCGGGACGTACAGAAAAGGAAAGCCCATGGGCTTGATTGGGGCCGTGGTAAGGATCTTGACCTAAAATCACAACATTAACATTTTCAAAGGGAGTGAAGCGAAAAGCGTTAAATACATCTTCTTGTGGAGGATAAATTATTTTGCCTGCTTGTCTTTGTTGTGCGACTTGAGACAAAATTTGCTGAAAATAGGGTTTTTCTTTTTCAGCACCTATTACATCATGCCAAGTTAATGGTGTAGTCATAACATAAAATCCTTGTTGATATCTTATGGGGCTAAGCTTACCGATTTCACCCATGGAAAGAAAATGTTCCGTCTCGAAAAAATCGAATTAATTGTTATTTAAAAAATTTTTTGAAAATTTACAAAAAAAATTGCAATTGCATGGGTTGTAATTATTGATTTAAAACAAGACTTTGCACCATTACCCGTTATGTCCTTATCAATTTTATTGATATTTATCAAAGAATGACGCCATTTATACTGGTATATAAGTAAACAGAAACATTGGTTAGACCAAATACCCAAATTCTGATATGCCATTAGAATTTGATTTTGTGCCCACATTGGAGGTCGAAATGATTACTGGTATCCAAATTACTAAAGCTGATAACGACGATTTATTACATTCTTTTTGGTTGTTAGATGATGAAAACGGCGAAGCACGTTGTATTTGTGCAAAAAAAGGCTTTGAAGAAGGCCAAGTTGTTAGCCGTGATGCATTAGGCAACATCGAATACCGTGAAGTACCGGTAGAATCTAAACCGGTAGTACGTGTAGAAGGTGGTCAACACCTAAACGTTAACGTATTAAGCCGTGAAACATTAGAAGATGCCGTTAACAATCCTGAGAAATATCCTCAATTGACTATTCGTGTATCCGGCTATGCAGTGCGTTTTAACTCACTGACACCAGAACAACAACGTGATGTAATTACTCGTACTTTCACTGAAAGCCTGTAATTTTCACTAAAAATCATTAAGTAATGATAGAACCTGGTATGTTTATATCAGGTTTTTTTGTTTATCAATAAAGAAGATAATATAAAAAACCGCCGTTATTTAATAACGACGGTTTTTTATTATGGTTCAAAGTAACGTAAAGAAGACAGATTATTGTTGCTCTGTTTTTATATGATTAGTTTTTTCCGCAGTGATGGTGGTTTTATCAGTAGCGGTTTTACGGCGTTTACCAATATTTTTACGATCGCGTGCGCGTACTTTCTCTTTTACGTTTTTTTTCTCTTCTACTTTTTTCGCTTTGCGTTTTGCTAATACTTTTTTAGAAGGCTTAAATGATGCTTTTTGACTAGGGGCTTTAGTCACTGGACGTAATTGGGCTACAACACGATATTTAATCGGCTCTTGGATATAACGGCTAATTTTACCAAGTAGCGGATAATCGTGTGCTTCAACTAATGAAATGGCAGTCCCTTTACGACCCGCTCGACCTGTACGGCCAATACGGTGCAAATAAACATCAGCTGTGCGCGGTAAGTCAAAGTTAAAGACGTGGGTGATATCTTCTAAATCAAGACCTCGAGACGCCACATCTGTCGCAATCAGCACATGCATTTTGCCAGACTCTACACGTTTAATCGCTTCGTTACGTTGTGTTTGAGCCATTTCGCCTTCAAGGTAGCTGGCTTTGATACCTTGTTTTTCTAATGCTGCGGCTAACTCTCTGACTCGCTCTCTTTTACGTACAAAAACAATCGATTTTTTAACTTCTTCTTGTTTGAGTAAATGTGCAAGTAAGGCAGTTTTATGGTCAAGATTATCTGCATGATAGTAAAATTGTTGAATTTTTTTACGCTCACGACGAGAAGGGTCAGCGTTCAGTTCAACCGGTTCATTAAGAATTCGCTGTGCAAAATCAATCACAGCATTGCCTTCTAATGTGGCTGAAAAGAGTAATGTTTGTTTACGCCAACGAGTTTCCCCAGCAATAGTTTCAATATCGTTAGCAAAACCCATATCTAACATACGATCAGCTTCATCGAGGATCAGCATTTCAACAGCACGACAGTCAAAGTTCTCTTCTTTGATGTACTGCAATAAGCGACCTGTTGTGGCAACAACAATATCTTGGTTCTCACTAAAAACTTCTGCGTGATTCATATAAGCAACACCGCCGGTGATAGTGGCGATGTCTAGATGGGTATGAGCGCATAATTCTTTTGCTTGATCAGCGACTTGCATAGCAAGTTCACGGGTTGGTGTTAAGATCAGAACACGAGGTGGCCCTGATTTTTTTCGTGGATAATCAAGTAAATGTTGAATAGCAGGAAGTAAGAATGCCGCTGTTTTCCCTGTACCCGTTGGTGCAGAGCCTAATATATCACGTCCTTCCATTGCGGCAGGGATAGCTTCTGCTTGGATAGCAGTAGGACGTTGATATCCTTTTTCTTCTAATGCGGTCAATAAACTTTCATCAAGTTCAAGACTGGAAAATGTCGTGGCTGTCATTGTATACCTCTATTTAGGGCGCGGATTTTGACATTATCCTCTGTTAAAAGCCAGAGGATTTACCGCTATCACATTATATATCATCGATTGTTCCAGCTATGTGTTGTTTTTTAGGCTTAAAGTCAATAAGCAAGCATCGAATATAAAGCGTTTAATGTTAAGATAGAGGTAGCAAAAAAGTTATCTTACCATATATCGCTTTTTCTATTATATGGATTGCATTCATTCTAAGAATAGAAAGAGTTATACAAATCATTAGAGCGATTCAATGAAGCAAAAGAAAGTAAAGAAAGCAGGTTTACGCAAAGGCGGGTTTACATTTAAACAATTTTTTGTCGCTCATGATAAGTGTGAAATGAAAGTGGGTACTGATGGCGTTTTATTAGGTGCTTGGGCGCCTATCACTAAAGCAAAAACGGTGCTTGATATTGGTACGGGAAGTGGATTAATTGCCTTGATGTTAGCGCAACGTGCCCCGCAGGTTGAGCGTATTGATGGTATTGAACTTGATGAAGATGCCGCATTACAGGCGCGTGAAAATGCGCTCCAATCACAGTGGAGTTCGTTAATCCATATTTATCATCATGATATTTATCAATATGCGCAACAAGCGCCAACTCGCTATGATCTTATTGTGAGTAATCCACCCTATTTTGAGCCAGCGGTTGCATGCCGTAACCAAGAGCGCGAGCAAGCCCGTTATACGAAAACATTGACCCATGAAGGTTTGCTTGACAGTGCACAACAACTTATTACAGATGAAGGCCTATTTTGTGTGGTGTTACCCTATTTAATCGGTGAACAGTTTATTGAAATCTCACAAAGAAAAGGGTGGAATGTCGTACAGCGAGTCAATATTAAAGATAGTGCAGATAAGCCTTACCATCGCATATTGCTAGCCTTTCAAAGACAGTATCAAGGCGAAACTAAACCATGTAATATTGAAGAGCTGATTATCCGCAATAATGACGGTCATTACACAACCCAGTTCCAATCTTGGGTCACAGATTTTTATTTATATTATTAAAGACTAATGTTGCCGTTAATATTACATTGTTTAAGATTGTATATATTGTTGTAAATAAAGGTATATATTTAAATTATCACATTGTGTTATCGCTTTTTTCTTGGCAAATTGCAGATTGGTTGGTGATTACAACGACAGTTTTTTGTGATTCATCTCTTATTATTATAATTGAATTGAACTTCATTCTATTTTAATGCTCTAACGTAAGTAGCTCATAAAAACGAGAAGGAATAACGAGAGTAATATGACGGAGTCATTGAAAAATAGTTTGAGGCTTGACTTCGGGAGAGTCCATCTCTAATGAGCGAGCAGTTAACGGACCAAATGTTGGTCGAGAAGGTACAACTGGGTGACCAGAAAGCGTTTAACTTGCTAGTTATCCGCTATCAGCACAAGGTAGCAAGTCTGATTTCCCGTTATGTACCTCAGGGTGATGTGCCAGATGTTGCACAAGAAGCCTTTATAAAAGCCTATCGAGCTATTGGATCATTCCGTGGTGATAGCGCATTTTATACATGGCTTTATCGCATCGCTGTGAATACAGCTAAAAATTATCTGGTAGCACAAGGGCGGCGTCCGCCTTCAAATGACTTAGATGCGAGTGATGTTGAAAATTTTGAAACATCAAACGCATTAAAAGAAATTTCGAACCCTGAGAATTTAATGTTGTCTGAAGAGTTACGGAGAGTAGTTTTTCAAACCATAGAGTCGTTACCCGAAGATTTAAGGGTTGCTATTACACTTCGGGAACTTGACGGCTTAAGCTATGAAGAGATAGCCGTTATTATGGATTGCCCTGTAGGTACGGTTCGTTCACGTATTTTTAGGGCGCGAGAAGCTATTGATAATAAGGTTCAACCATTAATACAAGAGTTATAAGATGGCTGAACCCTCATTTACTGAAGGGTACTTTTACATGCAAAAAGAGAAACTTTCTGCATTTATGGATGGCGAAGTTCTTGATAAAGAATTAATGGGATCGATTGCCCGTGATGAATCTATGAAAGAAACATGGCAACGTTACCACTTAGTTCGTGATGCAATGCGTGGTGATGTAGGAGAGGTTATCCACTTTGATATCGCAAGTCGCGTAGCACTCGCTTTAGAAAATGAGCCAGTCCGCATAAGTCCTGAACAACAGCAAGAGCAGCAACCTGCGCCTTCTCAATGGCGTCAGCACTCTTTCTTACAAAAATTACGTCCTTGGGCTAGCCAGTTAACACAAATTGGTGTTGCTGCCTGTGTGTCATTAGCTGTCATTGTGGGTGTTCAGCAATATAATGGCAACAATAGCGCTGAGGATTTCCAAGTTGATACGCCGGTGTTTAATACTCAACCTATTATGGGGAATGGGGCACCAGTCAGCTTAAATTTACAAAGTGATAATTTAGGCCAAAACCAACAAACACGTCTACAAGAGCGTAATCAACGCCTTGGACTTATGTTGCAACAGTATGAGTTAGATCGCCGTATCTACAATGCACCACAAGATGAAGTGCCTGTAGCATCGCAAAACACAACTCAGCAACAGGCTCAGTAATCATTGTGGTATCAATTTATAATTACGTGTAGGAACAATAGAGTCGTAATGAAAAAATCATGGTTATCCGCTTTACTTTTAGCGGGTTACCTATCAATACCAACACAAGCCTTGGCACAACCTCAAATAGGAAATGCCGAGGCTTTGTTGCAAAAGATGGGTAATACAACGCAAACCGCTACTTACGAATTATCTTTTATTAATATCAATTCTCAAGGTATTGTTCCTATTCGTTATCGTCATGCACTTGTCGATGGTAAACCTGTGGCACAATTGATGCAGATGGATAGCACTCGTCGAGAAATCGTGCAACGAGGGAATGAAATCAGTTATTTTGAACCAGGTTTAGATGCGTTTAGTTTGCGTAATGAACATATCGTTGATTATCTCCCTGCTATCATTTATCAAAATTTTGCTGAACTCGCTGAGTATTACAATTTTATTGATGCGGGAAGAACGCATATCGGCGACATTCCAAGTCGTGTTGTTCGTGTGCTATCAAAAAATAATGACCGTTATGAATATGTCTTATTTATTGATGAAGAGAGATATTTGCCATTAAGGGTTGATCTGCTTGATAAAAATAATGACGTTATTGAACAATTTCGGGTGATCACCGCTAATCAAAATAAAGAAATCATCAGTGAGTTAGATTCACTCAATAAAGTGAATATGCCCCCGCTATTGTTGATCCCCAAAGCCACTCAAGCACTGAATTACAATTGGCGTGTGACAACGTTACCTGAAGGATTTAAAGAGGTAAAACGTAGCAATCATCAAATTGCTGAAAATGAATTTAGCCAATCTATTTTATATAGTGACGGCTTATTCGATTTCTCTATTTATGTTAACAAAAGTGGTCAGCAATTAAATTCCCCCGAACGTGATAAAGCATTGAGATATGGCCGTAATACAATTTATACCTATGATAAAGATGGCAATGAAATTACCTTTATTGGACAATTGCCATTTATAACAGCACAGAAAATCGTCAACAGTGTGGTGTTTACCAAAAAGTAAAAGGTATAAGTTATGGTTAAAGAGTGGGCAACAGTCGTACATTGGCAACAAGGGAGGGCTTTACTACGTTATGGCTCATCGTCCGGTTGCGGGAGTTGCCAAGCTCGAGCAGCTTGTGGCTCTTATTTATTAAATAAAATAGGCCCTGAAACTGTTCATCAGTTAGAACTTCCTGTTGAACAACCTTTAGTGGTGGGGCAAAAAGTGGAAGTTGGTATCCCAGAAAATAGTTTACTTCGCTCCGCTATGTTGGTTTACCTTACTCCTTTGCTGGGATTATTTATCGTTGCAGGGATAGCCAGCCTGTGGCTTTCTAGTGAGTTGGCTATTTTTTGTAGTGGTTTAGTGGGGGGAGTGTTAGGCTTTTTATTAGCTAAAAATATTGCCCGCTGGTGGAGTAAAGATGAAGGATTTGAACCTATTATTTTACAAATAGGACTTCCACCTAATGAATTGCAAGTACAATATCAAGAATAATGATAAAGAATGAATATGATAAAAAATGGGGCATAGGCTCCATTTTTTTGTTATTAAACTTATTTTATGGTTCTGATCTTTTTTATTGATAGATAAAAATCAAATTTCTATCTAGTGAAAGTGCAGTTACGCTGCATAAATAAAGGTAAGCTTTATCATAAATGTTTGTGTTTGATGAACGTTTCTTTGAGTATAATGTCTCTAGTGTGTAGAATGCGTCATCAATCATAACTCCTGCAATATAGAGTTTTCGCTTTGTGTCCATGAACGACGCTAAAGCCAGATTTATAGAGCAAAGCAATAGAGAAAAATAATTTCAGAATGAAAAACATACGTAACTTTTCCATTATCGCACATATTGACCACGGTAAATCGACGTTATCAGATCGAATTATTCAAATTTGTGGTGGCTTAACAGATCGTGAAATGGCTGCGCAGGTTCTTGATTCTATGGATCTTGAGCGTGAGCGTGGTATCACCATCAAAGCACAAAGCGTAACACTCAATTATACCGCTGATGACGGTGAAGTTTATCAGCTTAACTTTATCGATACGCCAGGACACGTTGACTTCTCTTATGAGGTTTCTCGCTCTCTTGCCGCTTGTGAAGGTGCTTTACTGGTTGTCGATGCAGGGCAAGGGGTTGAAGCCCAAACATTAGCAAACTGTTATACGGCGATAGATATGGATCTTACTGTCGTTCCGGTATTGAATAAAATTGACTTACCTGCCGCAGAGCCTGAGCGTGTCGCTGAAGAGATTGAAGATATTGTCGGTATTGATGCGACCGATGCAGTGCGTTGTTCTGCTAAAACCGGCGTGGGTGTAAAAGAAGTGATTGAACGTCTGGTGAAAGAAATACCTGCGCCAGAAGGCGATCCTGACGCGCCTCTACAAGCACTTATTATTGACTCTTGGTTTGATAATTACCTTGGTGTTGTCTCACTTATCCGGATCAAAAACGGTAAAGTCAACAAAGGCGATAAAATCAAAGTGATGAGTACAGGGCAAGTTTATAATATCGACCGTATTGGTATTTTTACGCCTAAACAAGTTGATACAACATCGCTAAGTTGCGGTGAAGTAGGCTGGGTAGTTTGCGGTATTAAAGATATTCTTGGTGCACCTGTTGGGGATACATTAACAGCCGCACAGAAGCCTGCAGACAAACCATTACCGGGCTTTAAAAAAGTCAAACCACAGGTTTATGCGGGGTTATTCCCGGTCAGTTCTGACGATTATGAATCATTCCGTGATGCATTAGGAAAATTAAGCTTAAATGATGCGTCACTCTTTTATGAGCCGGAAAGTTCATCCGCATTAGGATTTGGTTTCCGTTGTGGTTTCTTAGGCCTTCTCCATATGGAGATTATCCAAGAGCGCCTAGAGCGTGAATATGATCTTGACCTGATCACCACAGCACCAACAGTAGTTTATGAAGTGGAAATGACCAATGGTGATATCATCATGGTTGATAGCCCATCAAAACTGCCGGCACTGAACAATATTGAAGAGATCAGAGAGCCTATTGCGGAATGTCATATGTTACTACCGCAAGAATACTTAGGTAATGTGATTACTTTATGTGTCGAAAAACGCGGCGTTCAAACTAATATGGTCTATCATGGTAATCAGGTTTCATTAACTTATGAAATTCCGATGGCTGAGGTGGTATTAGATTTCTTTGACCGTTTAAAATCAACCTCTCGCGGTTATGCTTCGTTAGATTATAACTTCCTGCGTTTCCAAGGCTCCAACATGGTACGTGTTGATGTCTTAATTAATGGTGAGAGAGTCGATGCACTTGCATTAATCACCCATAATGATAACGCACCGTATCGTGGACGTGAGTTGGTGGAAAAAATGAAAGAATTCATTCCACGTCAACAGTTTGATATTGCGATCCAAGCTGCAATTGGCAATCATATTATTGCTCGTTCAACTGTTAAACAGTTACGTAAAAACGTATTAGCTAAATGTTATGGTGGTGACGTTAGCCGTAAGAAAAAACTGTTGCAGAAACAGAAAGAAGGTAAAAAACGTATGAAGCAAATTGGTAATGTCGAGTTACCACAAGAAGCGTTTTTAGCCATACTGCATGTTGGTAAAGATAAATAATTTAAGGAGAAAATATGGCTAGCACGTTTGCCTTGATCCTAACGTTGGCAACGCTAATTACGGGTATTTTTTGGTGTATAGATCGTTTTAAATTAAAGCCAGCCCGTAAAGCGAAGTTAAAACGTTTACAAGAGTTAACGCAGGGAAGTGAGGATCAGCAAGAGTTAGCAAAATCGATTAATAAACCAAGCTGGGCAGAGACATTAGGCTCTCTGTTTCCTGTATTGGCGATTGTATTGATTTTGCGTTCCTTTGTGTATGAGCCGTTTCAGATCCCATCTCGTTCGATGATGCCAACTTTATTAGTCGGTGATTTCATCTTGGTTGAAAAATTTGCTTATGGATTAAAAGATCCTATTACACAAACAACCTTGATTAGTACGGGTAAACCTAAACGTGGTGATATTGCGGTATTTAAATACCCACGTGATCCATCAACTGACTTTATTAAACGGGTGATTGGTTTACCGGGGGATAAAATAGTGTATGACATGACGTCGAAGAAATTACACATTTACCCAAATTGTAATAAAGCAATATGTGATGATGAAATAGCGGTAACCTATGGTACAGCGTATCCTAGTGAATGGACATTACTGTTACAAAGTGTACCTGGTGGTCAACGTATTAGCGGTATGAAATCGATTCCGATTGAAGAGCCAATTTCTACAGCTACGCAATTTCGCCAAGAAGAGAGAATTGAAACGATTGGTGATGTCTCTCATCGTATTATGACTATTCCGGGAGATGTTACTGTACCTGAATTTATTCAACCGGGATTACCTCAAGGTACGTGGATTGTCCCTGAAGGTCAGTATTTTATGATGGGTGATAACCGTGATGGTAGTTCAGATAGTCGTTTCTGGGGCTTTGTGCCTGAGCAAAACTTAGTCGGTAAAGCCACAACGATTTGGATGAGCTTCGAGAAACAAGAAAATGAATGGCCTACAGGTGTTCGTTTCAGCCGTATTGGTGGCATTAAGTAATTTTTAACAAAATAGCTACAGCATTCCTTTCTATCTCAGTGTAGAATATGCCACTTCTTTAAACATGATTGGCTCCTGTATAAACAGGAGCCAGTGCAAACGCAACAGTTCTGTTATTCAACCCGATAATATCTCGTTGTTTTTAAACAGGTTTGTTGCGTGTGCTTCAAATTAAGTAATGGAAATTGATCGCACATGAATACTCTATTAGTTAACCAGTTACAAAAAAAACTGGGTTATACTTTTAAACAAAACGAATTACTTTTACAGGCACTTACTCACCGTAGTGCAAGTAGTAAACATAATGAACGCTTAGAATTTTTAGGTGATTCAATTCTAAGTTATGTCATTGCTAATGCGCTTTACCATCGTTTCCCTCGTGTCGATGAAGGGGATATGAGCCGGATGCGTGCAACCTTAGTGCGAGGTAATACCCTCGCTGAACTAGCACGTGAATTTGAACTCGGTGAATGTTTACGGTTAGGGCCGGGAGAATTAAAAAGCGGTGGTTTTCGTCGCGAATCTATTTTGGCCGACACAGTAGAAGCGTTAATTGGTGCTATTTTTCTTGATAGTGATATTCAAAATATCGAAAATATCATCTTAAAATGGTATGAGAATCGCTTGGCTGAAATCAGTCCGGGTGATAAGCAAAAAGATCCTAAAACTCGCTTGCAAGAATATTTGCAAGGACGTCATTTACCACTACCTTCTTATGTTGTTGTACAAGTACGTGGTGAAGCTCATGACCAAGAGTTTACGATCCATTGTCAGATAAGCGGTATCGACCAACCTGTTAAAGGGATGGGTACAAGCCGTCGTAAAGCCGAACAAGCCGCTGCTGAACAGGCATTAATACAATTGGAGCTTGAATGAGCGAAGAACAAACCTATTGCGGATTTATTGCGATAGTCGGTCGCCCTAATGTAGGGAAATCAACATTACTGAACCAATTATTGGGGCAGAAAGTTTCTATTACTTCACGTAAGCCACAAACCACCCGTCACCGTATCATGGGTATTGATACTGATGGTGCATATCAGGCTATTTACGTGGATACCCCAGGCTTGCATATTGAAGAAAAGCGAGCCATTAACCGTTTAATGAACCGTGCAGCAAGTAGCTCTATTGGTGATGTTGAACTGGTTATTTTCGTTGTCGAAGGAACCAATTGGACGCCTGATGACGAAATGGTATTAAACAAATTAAAATCACTACGTTGTCCTGTGCTATTAGCGATTAATAAAGTTGATAACGTTACAGATAAAACCAAGTTACTGCCACATATTGGTTTTTTAAGTCAACAAATGGATTTTCTAGATGTAGTGCCGATTAGTGCTGAAAAAGGCATGAATGTCGATACTATTGCTAAAATAGTGCGTAACTGTTTACCTGAAGCCATTCATCATTTCCCAGAAGATTATATTACTGATCGCTCTCAACGTTTTATGGCGTCAGAAATTATTCGTGAAAAATTGATGCGCTTTTTAGGTGAAGAATTACCTTATTCTGTGACGGTTGAAATTGAACAATTTGTTACTAACGATCGCGGTGGATATGATATTCACGGTTTGATTCTGGTTGAACGTGAAGGCCAGAAGAAAATGGTGATTGGTAATAAAGGCGCTAAAATTAAAAAAATCGGTACGGAAGCCCGCATGGATATGGAAGATTTATTTGAAAACAAAGTTCATCTTGAACTTTGGGTGAAAGTAAAAGCGGGTTGGGCGGATGATGAACGTGCTTTACGTAGCCTTGGCTATGTGGACGATTTAAAATAGTAGGTTACTGAAGTGGAAGGCTGGCAACGTGCATTTGTTATCCATGCTCGGCCTTACAGTGAAACGAGTTTATTGCTCGATTTTTTCACTGAGAATGAAGGGCGAGTGCGCATATTGTCAAAAGGTGCGCGCGGCCGTCGCTCTCCTTTAAAAGGAGCTCTTCAACCTTTTACTCCCTTGCTCATTCGTTGGAGTGGGCGAGGTGAGATAAAAACCCTCCGTGATGCTGAGCCTATCTCTTTAGCATTACCATTAACAGGCACAGTACTTTACAGTGGTCTGTATCTCAATGAATTACTTTCTCGTGTTTTGGAAAATGGCACATCATATAGCACGCTTTTTTTCGAATACTTATCTTGTTTGCAAATCCTTGCTGCCAGTGAAACCACGCCAGAAGCTGCTCTAAGGCGCTTTGAATTAGCGTTATTAACGCAATTGGGTTATGGCCTAGACTTTTTGCATTGTGCAGGAAGTGGTGAACCTGTTTCTGATACCATGACTTATCGATACCGAGAAGAAAAAGGCTTTATTGCCAGTTTGGTGGTTGATCACTATAGTTTTACTGGATTGGAATTAAAATCGCTGGCAAAACGAGAATTTCCTACGGCTGGCACATTGAAAGCAGCAAAAAGGTTTACACGAATGGCATTGAAACCTTATTTAGGTGGAAAACCATTAAAAAGTAGAGAGCTGTTTCGGCAATTTGCTATTAAAAAGTGTGCGAAAAAAGCGTATTGATAGAGGATAAATAATATTGTCTTTTTCTTCTCTATGGAATGTGTAAACTAAGGTAATACAACGTTATTTTTCAGGAGAAGAGCATGTCTGATATTCTACTTGGCGTTAATATTGACCATATTGCAACCCTACGTAATGCCCGTGGTACAACTTATCCCGATCCGGTTCAAGCGGCATTTATTGCGGAACAAGCGGGTGCTGATGGGATCACTATTCATTTACGTGAAGACAGACGTCATATTACCGATCGTGATTTAATGCTGATCAGCCAAACGGTTCAAACAAGATTAAATTTAGAAATGGCGGTAACAGAAGAGATGATTGAGATTGCTTGCCAAACTCAACCTGATTTTTGTTGTTTAGTGCCTGAAAAACGCCAAGAAGTGACCACAGAAGGTGGTTTAGACGTGGTGGGTAATGAAGAGAAAGTGGCTGATGCGATTAAACGTTTATCATTAGCGGGGATTAAAGTCTCTTTATTTATTGATCCTGACCATGAGCAAATTAATGCAGCAGATCGTGTCGGCGCTCCTTTTATTGAAATTCATACTGGTGCTTATGCTGACGCTGAAGATGAACAGGCTCAAGAGAAGGAGTTTGTTCGCATTCGTGATGCGGTAACCTATGCAGCGTCTAAAGGTTTAAAAGTCAATGCAGGTCATGGTTTGCATTATCATAATGTACAACGTATTGCTGCATTACCTGAACTTTATGAACTCAATATTGGTCATGCGATTATTGGTCGAGCGGTATTTAGTGGGCTTGCACCAGCCGTTGAAGAAATGAAACGCCTAATGAGAGAAGCGCGTCGCTAATGGCTATTGTTGGTATAGGTATGGATATCGTTGAGATATCACGTATTGAAGAGATAATAGGGCGTTCAGGAGAACGCCTCGCGCGACGTATTCTTACTGATAATGAATGGATTATATATCAATCACATAAACAACCTGTTCGTTTTTTAGCTAAACGATTTGCGGTAAAAGAAGCCGCAGCCAAAGCATTAGGTACAGGCATTCGCTTAGGATTGGCATTTAACCATTTTGAAGTCGCTAATGATGAATTAGGTAAACCAACATTGCACTTTTTAGCTGTGGCAAAAGAGATGGCGCAAAAAGCGGGAATAAATGCTATTCACGTGACACTGGCTGATGAGCAACGTTACGCATGTGCAACCGTTATTTTAGAAAAATAACGCTTAAATTTATTCCCGATTGCGTTTGCTTAGATTTTGTCAGCGTGGTGGATCAGTACAAACTTTTCCCATAATTCATCTTGCGATTCAGTATGAGCAGGATCGATGATAATTGTATTCGTGATAGGGCATACCGACTGACAAGTCGGTTTATCATAATGTCCTACACATTCAGTGCAAAGATCAGGATTGATTTCATAAATATCATTCCCCATTGAAATGGCATCGTTAGGACATTCGGGTTCGCACATATCGCAGTTGATGCATTTCTTCGTAATTAGTAAAGCCATATCAGTCACTTAATATATAAATTATTAAATTACAGTAACTTATATCTTGCACTTATATGTTACTTTTAGTTTATTGGTTGTATTTTTACTGCAAATTGACAGTGTTACTACAAATAATAGAGCACTGCCACACAAAATAAATACACAATTATATACAAAAGAGTGTGAGATTATCATATACGTGAAAGATTCTAAATATATTGATGTTGCAGAGGGGAATATCTTTTATAACATTTCACACGCTAATATCTTTAGTTATCAATCTAAAACAGGCTACAATACCGCGCTGTATAATAATGAAGAGATGTTCTTGTGAATAAAATTAAAGATGATATTTATTGGATGCATAAAGCGATTGAGCAGGCACATAAAGCACAACAACTCGGTGAAATTCCTGTAGGAGCCGTGTTAGTCGCTGATAATAAAATCATTGCTAAAGGTTGGAATCACTCCATTATTGATAATGATCCTACTGCACATGCGGAAATTATGGCATTGCGTAAAGGTGGGAAACATCTACAGAATTATCGCCTACTTGACGCCACATTATATATCACGTTAGAGCCTTGCGTTATGTGCGCTGGAGCAATTGTACATAGTCGTGTAAAAAGAGTGGTCTATGGTGCATCTGATCTAAAAACAGGTGCCGCAGGCTCATTTATTGATATTTTGCAACATCCCGGGATGAACCATAAAGTTGAAATAACATCGGGGGTTTTAGGTGAGGAGTGCGCACAACTCTTGAGCCAGTTTTTTAAGATGAAAAGGGCAGAGAAAAAACAACTGAAACAACAGCAACGTTTAATTACTCAAGGCTTAATCATACAAGAGAAAGCCAAATAGCATCTATTTGGCTTAATTGTTATTGGTAATTGAGTGTATAGGTTGCTTGTGCTTGAAATGGTCCTGTGAGTATCGTTTGATTTTGAATAGCTGATGATGTTGCTTCAACATAGGCCATAAAATCAAATTGTACTCGTTTATTATTAAGCTGTTGAGGAGCACTTGGTTTTTTTAATTCAATAATATTATGTGCCTTGTCGGTAAAAGCGATGCCAATACTTTTCGGATCTTCTGAGCCACTCCCAGTAACGGCTATATGATTGGGCATTGTTGAATGCGCTTGACCATCTAATGTGATAGTGACACTTTTATAAATATCTTGGCTACAATTTTCTAAACTGATACTAAAAGCAACGGGGTTGCTTTTTTGTAGTGAATAGAGATCTTTTGCAGATATTTGTTTGAAATCAATAACTTTATTTTCATCTCCCGCAACAATCGTACAGCCATGTGCAACAACAACACCTTTAAATTCCATCTCTCCACCAATAATATCAGTGGCAGCAAAAGTGCTAGGAGAGAGCAATAACAAGCAAGTTATAGCTGACTTTATTATGCTGTTTTTCATTACATAAACTCCGCAATGAGTGTCGCATGAGCTGAAAATTCACCTTCAGTAATTTTACTGCCCGCTTTGGCGATGGGGGCTGCACTTACTTCCCAATTTCCGTTGAAATTATTGAGTTTGCCAACTGAAAAATATTGGTTAGGTGGGATAATCGTACCTGACTTATCTCTTAATACGATACCTAAGTTACTTCTATCTACAGAGCCTGTTGTACCAAGGTAATTAGAATTAAAACTCGCAATACCTGAGCTACCAGTCTGAACTTTAAACATTATTCTGCTATTAGGATCAGTAAAGCTTCCCCCTTCGCATTTGATGGGGATGTTGCGAGTAATTTTGTAGTTTTGCCCATTGAGATAATCAGAGGTATTTCCCACATTACCAAAGTCAAAGGTAATTGGTGAACCATTATTAAAGATACATTTATCTTTAGTGGTAATGATCCCCGAGGTGATCACTAATTTAGAAATAGGCTCTGAACCATAGGTTTTTGGCGTACCGCTGTGACTTACCATGGCATACATTTGTGCAAGAGATTGCCCATTAAGACTGACACCATTAATAATGGGTTTTCTTAAACGGAAAGTGAGTTGACCGCTACTTCCTGAGGAAATATGCGGTTTAGGTGAAGAGGGGACTCTGCAACCTTGTTGGTTATTTCTATTATTAGGTATGTCAGAAAAGGGCACTGTGGGTAAAGGATTAGGCCCCCAAATTTCAAAATTAATTTTGATATCAACATACTCATTTAATTGATAAAAGTTATTACCAACAGGGGGTAAATCAGTCGTTGCTTTAAAATAGGTTAATGCACGATCATAGATACGTGAGTTAGGACAATATACTGTCCCATCATAGCGATCAGGCAACGAAAAGTTTACTGTTGCTAATTCTCCCGCTTTGTTATTAGGAAAGGTGGTGTGATCTAATACTGCATAGAAAATATTAGGGCCACCATTAGTTCTCACTTCACCTTGTAAATAAGCAATTGCGTGCAACGGCATTAAAGAAACAATGCCGGCACAAAATAGCATTACTGATTTGGAATGAATGTTTTTTTTATTGAGGATCATTTTATTCCTACCGGCATCAAGTTTATTAATATTTAGGTTGTTGATCTTTAGGGGCTACTTTGCAGCTATCTTGCTGACATACAAATTTGAGCTCTGGGTGTCCACCGTAATCATTTACATACATCATATAAAACTGATTAACGTTACTGGTTTTTACTGGTATATCCAGTGAAGCTTTTGGCGCAACCATTAATCCGGGGAAGGTGGTTAATTTATCGCTATCCTCACCATTTAATTTATTAGAAAGTGAGATAATCGTGATGTAATAAGGGGTTGGATTATTAACAATAAATTTATTACCTTGTTTTTTAAACACCAGTTGATCTTGCCAAACCATTCCCGGTTTTTCAGGTACTATGGCACTAGGGCGATAGAATAATTTAATGCGTGACTGCATCGCCATCTGTAATACGTTGGCTTGTTTTGGTGCGGGTGGAATTTCACGCACATTTAAATAAAACAGTGATTCTCTATCTTGAGGTAATAGCCCAACTTCAGCTGTTTTTGTAATGCGAACTACGCCTTTTTGAGCACCATCAAGGCGTTGTAACGGTGGAAGTGCCACTAAGGGTGAAGAGATCTTCTGCCCATTTTCATTTTCAACCCAAGATTGCGCTAAAAAAGGAATATCAGGGCTGGTATTTTTTAAATTAACACTGGCTGAGTTTTCATTACCCGTTAATACAATACGAGTTCTATCTAGTGAAACACCCGCTTGTGTTGGATTCACTAGACTCAGTGCCAGCAAAGAGCCACAAAATAGTGTTTTTAGTGTGCTGAATGAGTTCATGTTAATTATCTCTCATTATTAATTTTATTTGTTAACGATCCTGACAAACGAGCGATTGATGTTTTAAGGGATCTGTTATTTCCGCGGGAATGGCAATTGAACATTGTGTTTTACCGTTCCAAATTACATTTAATGATTCATTAAGGTTAACACCCGCAATATAAACAAGGCCTTCTTCCATCACCATACCAATACTTTCCCCTTTTTGATTGGTGACTTCTGCACCAAAAGGAGGGTATTTATTATCAGTTGTCTGTAAGACAGCCATTAAGCGTTCACCTTGACGAACCGGAAATTGGTAATAACCAATGGCACCTTCTGTTAAGGTTGTTGAAGCAATGGCCTTACGTGTTTCAATATCTTGATCCATCTTATCGACGTCAATACGTGCATCAACATTGTTATAACTTGTTAAGTCGGTTAGTACGCCAATGCCGAAGCGGTTCGTAGTCGTGCTTTGACCATTAAAGGGCACCCCTGCAACACCATCAGTATCCACCATTATTCTTGCGGTGCTAGAGGTCATACTGCTACTGTGTAATGCAGCTCCATAACGAGTAGCAGTAAAACCGCCTTTTATCGTTGCGCCCACGGCTAAGTAATTATCTTGTTGATAGCTTGCATTGGCATTGATTTCTGCATACTGAGAACGATGTTGATAATAACCATCGGTATTGGCTTTCTTATCCGAACTTAAGCCTGCTCTTATGCGCCATAAATTATTATAATCGCGATTATCAGCATAAGAGGCCATTTGTGTCACTTTGCCATTATTATCTTGCAAGTTATAACCAATATTGCGACCACTTCCTAATGGTAGTGAAATATTAAAAGAGAGCGTATCGTCAGTATTCCCTTTATATTGGGTACGAAATGCTGACAAGTTGGTATTGATTTGCTCAATCCCCATAATGGAAAAATTACGACTTACTGTGACACCATACTGCTCTTGAGTATTTTTATCCCAGTAATTTTGGTGGCGATAAGAGAGATAGAGGGTGGTCGATTTCTCTGCATCATCAGCCCAAAAAGTTTTATTACCGGTAATGGTGTACATTTCTTTTTCATAGCCATTATTATTGATGCCGTTATAACGCTCATCAATATACTGAGAAAAAGAGCGAAATGTTTTTTCTGAGAAACGATAACCTGCAAAAGTAATGGTACTGTGGTACTCATCAAAAGTTTTTGCATAGTTTAGTTTAAAAGACATCCCATTGATCTTTTCATTATCATAGGTTTTGCTATAAGACTGTGTAATATCGCCAGAAAGGGTACCAAAACGTCCCATATCATGGCCGATACCTAAAGACCATGCGTTATAATCTTTAGCGGTAAGTAAAGCACCACCATAGAGAGACCATGTATTATTCATCCCCCATGAAAAATCCCCTTGATAGAAAATAGGGCCTTGCATTTTATGGTTGTTCACGGATGACTGTCCCAGTGAGGTATTAAAACGCACAGATCCTGGGCGAGTCATATAAGGCAAATTAGCGGTTTGCACTTGAAATTCGTTAATCTTACCATTTTGCTCTTCAACTCTAACATCGAGTTGACCCTGTACGGTATTTTGTAGATGGTTAATCACGAAAGGGCCAGCAGGTACGGTTGTCTCATAAATTAAACGTCCATTTTGGGTTACCGTCACTTTTGCATTGGTATTGGCGATGCCATGAATTTCAGGTGCATAGCCTTGGAGAGAAGGGGGTAACATTCTCTCATCGCTTTGTAAATTGGCTCCTGTAAAACGGAAACTATCAAAAATTTGAGAGTTTAAATAAGTTTCCCCAACCGTTAATTTAGCGGCGAGATCAGGTAATGGCTTATAGGCATAAATTTGGTTCCAATCAAAACGATTGTTAGATGAATATTCAGAAGAATAATTGCCTTGATATTCAGCTCGTAAACGCCATTCACCCAAGTTTAATCCCGCTTGGCCATAACCAGTTAAGGTATTGTTATTATTGCCTTTATTAGGTCGAGTTGACGTTCCTGTTAATGTATAATCAAAAATAAGCCCAGAGACCCCGCTATCCCAAAGCTCCGGAGGTGTCCAATCAGATTCTTCATATTTCATTAATGAGCGCGGTAACGTGATATCAAGTACACCACCATCATTTTTAATCGAGATACCGGGTAATTGGCTAATATCAAAACAATCTGGTGATATTTGTTTGATATATTTTTGGTTTTCTTGGTTGATTGTTAACTTTTTTAAAAGAGTAGGGTCGATACAAGCCACGGAATGATTATCTGCTACTTCAATATAATTAATATTTTGGCGAGGAAAGTCGCGACCATTTAGACGAATATCTAAATAGTACATACCCGGAATGATATAATTTGAGGTAGAAAAACGTGAAAGGTCGACATTATCGCGATCTTCCGCGTCTAGCATATGAATGTTAAATTCCACAGAATCGTCCTGCTCTGCTTGTGAGAAAAACGCCAAGCTTAATAGCAAAGTCGCACAAATGGTCTTCCATATTGTGTGGGGTGAATAAGGAATTAACATGAATAAACGCCTAATTATTATATTAAATAAAAAGTAATTAAATAATAAATATTTATTTAATTACTTTTCATTTTTATTAAATTGAAGTGTTTTATTGAATTTAACGCAGAGGAAATCCTCTGCGTTTTCGCAGTAATTACTTATTTATTAATTTAGATATTTAAATCAATATGATTACTGATAATCAACTTGGAAGTTGATAACGGCTTGGAATTCACCTGGCGTTACTTTAGCGTCAGCTGATTCAGCTTGAACATAAGCAACGAATGGGATTTTTGATACACCGTTAATTAATTGTACTGGTGTAGTTGCAGTATTCCATTTAACTGCTTTACTACCCGCATCCATTAAGCCAATACCTGCGCCAGATGCGTTACCAGAAACAAAAGAGGCTAAATCTTTATTTACAGCGTTAACAACACTTGGTGTATAGCTAACTGTGGCAGTTTTCGCTACAGTTGTATCACAGTCTTGTAATTCAATATCTTTTTTGATATTTCCTGCTTTTTGCTGATTTGCTAATGCAGAAGTTGGAATTTCACTGAAATCAACAATTACAGGGCTTGAAGATGCTGCTAATCCACATGCTGAATTAACAATTTCACCTTTTAATTGAATTTCGCCTTTAGTTGAACTTACTTTTGGTGCAGGCGTTTCATTTTCAGCTGTAGCAACAGAATTAATACCAAATACTAAAGCCGCAGCCAAAGCAATTTTACTCAGTTTCATTATAGATGATCCCTTGAAGGTAGTACGTATTATTATTGACTAAAAATAAAAATAGTATTGATGTCCAAATGTAAAAATTGATGTACATTACATTTTTCATCAAGTCGGATAATGACTGGTTTATATGATATCAGTAAAAATACTATCAGTGATATAAGATTTTGTTAGTTTGTG